>JBCBZE010000050.1:0-14129 GCA_039815505.1 Bacteroidota bacterium
ACAGGAGCTACGGGAGCCACAGGAGCTCAAGGTCCAGCCGGTCCGACAGGCCCACAAGGCCCTGCCGGTGACCCGGCCACTGATGATCAAGATTTATCTTTAGTGGGAGATATCCTAAGCCTTACCGGTGATCCAACAACCACACCTGCTATAGACTTATCTGTTTATAGAGATGACAATATCTATACGGCTAATGGTACCCTAACAGGGAACCGAACAGTGAATATGGGCGGTAATGATCTGGATTTTGATACAGTGATGTATCTCGATTTATCTACAAGAAGTATAGGTGCAGGAGCATATGCGGATGGAAACGTTACGCAATCTACTTTTCAAGGTGCCAGTGATCAAGCCAATAGAGGTGCTGTTGAAACACCTTGGATATATGCCCAGAGTATTGAAGCCGTAGATGAAAAAGGGGGCGCGGGTACAGGAATTATTTTGGGTAATGATGGAAACTTTAATACTGGAGGGGATGAAATTACCTTCGTAACCGATGGAAACTCATATATGCGTATCAGCCCACAGACAGAAACACAAGGAATGATACGTTTAGACCGTTATGGAGCAGGGACTTTAGCCAGTGGTCCGTTGACTAACCTATTAGGTGTCGATACCGATGGTGATGTGATAGAAGTTGACCCTACATCCTTGGGTAGCGATGATCAGTTCGACGATGAAGTTCCTTTACGTACACCGATCGATGTGGATGAAGGAGGAGAATCTTCCCCAACCAACGAAACCAATGTGCAAGAGGTGATTCAGGCCATAGCCCCCATTACTTCTAAAGCGGCAAGGATTTTTTATCCACCGTCCATAGCGGTAGATGCCTCTACAAATGGAACGTTTACAGTAAATCTATATACAGAATACATTGATCAATTTGGTACACCCACGGTAGCCAGTGCGGGCGCACCGGGAGCAGTACCCACCTATGGGGCAACGGAATTATACTATTATGTAACCTTTGCGGATCCTTTGGTCTTTGATACAACATCTACCTCTGGACCAACCCAGATGCGAATCGACGCCAATGGTGTACTTACCTATACCATCATAGGGCAACCGGCAGATTACAACTCATTGATCAATGTAGTTTTTGTTGTAAAGTAATTTTAACGAACAAGAAACGTATCCGAAGGATTTGAAATCAATAAACAGATATAAGCATATATTCTTCAGCCTAGTATTTTTAGTACTAGGTTGCAGTGTATCCCACGCACAGTTTTTGTTGCAGGCTCCCAGTAGTACGGATGAAAACAATTATAGGTGGTACGAGGCTTCTGATGTAAACACGGTTTTGGCAACAACTTCTTTTTACGAAGCTACCGCTCCAGGGGTTTACTTCGCAACTTATGATGGAACCTTGTGCGGTTCCAATGCAACGGGATATTTTATTTTAACGAATTGCAATGCCCCCGACAATCAGGTTACTTTGGATATAACCGCAAATGTGGGTGCTACGGCAACGGTAAGTTGGACACCTGCGGTAAGTGGAGATCCACTAAGACCAGTAGTCACCGCCACCCAAAGTGTGGTACGTTATACAGCAACTTTGACAAAAGCTGGAAACACGATTGACCTACCTAATTTTACCGTGGTCTGTATGGCCCAGGCCGCTACCTTGGTAGATGACTTCATAACTGTGAACGAGGACGAATCAATAGTAGTCCCTATTTATGCAAATGATAGTGATTTGCCAACTACAGGAACCTTAATAGCTACAGATCCAACTAATGGAACCGTAATTATTGATACCAATGGCACGCCTAACGACCCAACCGATGATAGTATAACATACACGCCTGATCCAAATTATAACGGACCGGATACGTTTGATTACACGGTATGCAATAGCATGGGAGATTGTAGCACAGCAACGGTAACGGTGGATGTATTGCCCATCGTGGACGCTTTTGACGATTCTATTGCTATTGATGAAGATACCCCCACCAATATCGATATTCTGGTAAACGATAATGATTTACCTGCTTTGGGTACCTTGACTACCACCAACCCTGCGAGTGGAACGGTAGTGGTAAACGATAATGGTACACCTAACGACCCATCAGATGATGATGTTACCTATACGCCCAATATAGGTTTTGTAGGTACGGACACCTTTACCTACACCATCTGCGATAATCAAGGGAATTGTAGCACGGCAACAGTGAGTATTATTGTCAATGCAATGGGCGCTGACATCGATAGCGATGATGATGGTATTGTGGATAGTTTTGAAGATTTAGATCTTGACGGCGACGGAGACCCTGCCACAAATCCCACGGATTCGGATAACGATGGTTTCCCTGACTATTTGGATATAGATAGTGATGATGATGGTATTCCAGATAATGTAGAGGCTCAGTCAACCTCGGGATATATTCCGCCAAGCGGAAATGACCTCAACGGCAATGGTTTGGACGATGCCTATGAAGACAATGGGTTAACAGGGATTTTCCCGGAAGATACGGATGGTGATAGCTTACCGGACTATTTGGACGAGGATAGTGATAACGATAATGTACCGGATAATATCGAGGCCCACGATGCCGATCATGATGGTATACCTGACGTGACTTTTATAGGGTCCGATAAGGATGCCGATGGCTTGGACGATGGTTATGAAGGGGATATAGCGGTGGATGTTGATGTGAACGATGAAATAGATGATCCGTTTAACGATTTGCCCAATACGGATAGTGATGATGAATCGGATTATAGGGATACGGACGATGATGACGATGGTATAGAAACAATAGACGAAGATTCCAATGGTGATGGTAATTATGCCAATGACGATGTGGATGCCGATGGTACTCCCAACTATTTGGAGAGCGACCTTGTTGTTAATGAGGACGAGGTAGAGGTCTTTAATGTAATTACGCCAAATGGCGATGGTATACATGATGTATTGAACATCCGAGGTCTGGAAGATTTCCCCAATAACACCATTAGAATCTATAACAGATGGGGTGTACTTGTATATATAACCAAAGCATACAATACCCAAGGAAACGTTTTTGATGGTACTTCCGAAGGAAGGGTTACCATAGATCAGGATAATAAATTACCGGTAGGGACCTATTTCTACATATTAGATTATGAAAATGCGGTTGGCGAGACCATATCCCTATCAGGATATATTTATATAAACAGATAACAGGAATGACGATATTTGATCTAAATACATATTTATCAAAAAAGGTCCCTTTAATGGTCGGCCTTTTTACCATTTTGTTATCTACCTCCCTATTTGGTCAACAAGACGCCCAATATACACAATACATGTACAATACCGTAAGTGTTAATCCTGCATATGCAGGTTCAAGAGGGCATATTAGCCTTGCCGGTCTGCACCGATCGCAATGGGTAGGTTTGGATGGAGCGCCCAAAACACAAACTTTTAACATTCACTCACCTATAGGGTATAGAGGTGCGGGAGCTGGTCTGTCTATTGTGAATGATGAAATAGGACCTACTTCCGAAACGTACTTCGATGTGGACATATCGTACACCATTCAAACTTCTTTGGATGCACGTTTAAGTTTTGGTTTAAAAGCGAGTGCACATCTGTTAGATGTCCGGTTTTCAGAGTTGAACCAGGATTTTACCAATCCTGGAGGACCCGATCCTACTTTACAGCAAAATATAGACAATAGATTTTCTCCTAATATAGGCGCAGGGATATATTATCATACGGACAAATTTTATGCCGGGTTATCGGTACCTCGTTTTTTGGAAACCACACATTTTGATGAGTCTTCACTTTCTACGGCAAGGGAGCAAATGAATTTCTATTTTATTTCTGGATATGTTTTTGATGTGAACCCGTTTTTAAAGTTTAAACCGACGGTATTGACCAAATTTGTGCAAGGCGCACCCCTACAGGTAGATGTCTCGGCAAATTTTATGCTCAATGAAAAATTCATTTTAGGTGCTGCCTACCGATGGGATGCCGCCATAAGCGGTTTGGCCGGGTTTCAGATATCCAACGAATTTTTGATCGGTATAGCCTATGATCGGGAAACTACCGAATTAGGTCGTGCCATTTTCAACGATGGTTCTTTTGAGGTTATACTTAGATATGATTTTATAAAGACCAAGGGCAATGTAAAGTCGCCGCGTTTCTTTTAAGCTTTTCCCTGTGGTATTTATATCCCGGTTACTCTTAAAATAAGGGTAAAGGTCTTATTTTTGCCATATGCAAGAAGAAAATGTTATTCTGGTAAACCGATTGGATGAACAAATTGGTACCATGCCCAAAATGGAAGCACATGAAAAGGCGGAACTTCATAGGGCTTTTTCCGTTTTCATAATGAATGATGCGGGTGAAATTATGTTACAACAACGTGCCGCACACAAATATCATTCCCCCTTATTATGGACCAACACCTGTTGCAGCCACCAAAGGGTGGGGGAGACCAATATTGAAGCCGGTAAAAGAAGGCTACAGGAAGAAATGGGTTTCTCCACCGATCTAATCGAATTATTTTCCTTCATCTATAAGGCCCCGTTCGATAATGGACTGACAGAACATGAATTAGATCATGTTATGACGGGAAACTATAATGGATTGCCTAAAATTAATCCAGATGAAGTAGCGGATTGGAAATGGATGATGCCAAGCGAAATTTTACGTGATATTTCCAATGATCCGGATAAATATACAGCTTGGTTCAAGATCATTTTTGATAAATTTTATAACCACCTCGTTCAAAGTAAATCAGGCTATGAAGGTAAAAGTCAGTAGAAAGGCACATTTTAACGCCGCGCATAGATTGTATCGTTCCGACTGGAGTTTTGATAAGAACGATACGGTTTTTGGTAAATGCAACAACCCCAATTTCCATGGACATAATTATGAGTTGATCGTAAGCGTAACCGGCGAGATAGATACGGAGACAGGTTATGTTATGGATATGAAAGTATTAAAAGATCTGATTAAATCGGAGATAGAAGAAGCTTTTGATCATAAAAATTTAAATATAGAGGTTCCCGAATTCAAGAAACTTAACCCCACTGCTGAAAATATTGCAGTTGTGATATGGAATAAATTGAGGCCCCATATTGACAGGGCTAATGAATTGGAGGTGATACTTTATGAGACTCCTAGGAATTTTGTTACGTATTCTGGCTAATTATGGGTTTAAAAATAGGCACCACCGTTCCGGATTTTTCCTTGAAAGATCAACATGGAGAAGAGTTTTCCATAGGTACTCTAATAGGTAAGAAACCAATGGTCATTTATTTTTATCCAAAAGACTATACCCCCGGTTGTACCAAGGAGGCATGTGACTTTAGGGATCGTTATGAGGAATTCACCGACCTTGGGGCAGAGGTTATCGGAATAAGTTCCGATTCGGAGCGGACCCACTACAGATTTGCCCTAAAACACAAATTACCTTTTATATTGTTATCGGATACTAAAAAAAAAGTAAGGAAGTTATTTAAGATAGAGAATAATTTATTTAATCTGCTACCGGGTAGGGAAACCTATGTTGTAGATATGAATGGAAAGATAATCATGGTGTTCAACAGTATAAATGCCGCACAACACATGCAAAGGGCGTTGAAGGCATTAAAAAAAGTATAAAATGAAATCGTATCCTTTAAAATTCAAACCCATCTTAAAGGAAAGACTATGGGGAGGTACCAAGTTAAAAGATGTATTGGGAAAGCCTATTGAAAACCATAGTACGGGTGAGAGCTGGGAGCTCTCCGCCGTTCCAGGGGATATTTCGGTAGTGGCGAATGGGGAGCTATCGGGAACATCCCTTCAAGAGTTGATAGACCATTATCCGGAAGATTTGTTGGGTAAGGATATTTTTGAACGTTTTGGTACAGAATTCCCAATTCTTATAAAGTTCATAGACGCAAAAAAGGACCTTTCTATACAGCTACACCCCAATGATGCATTGGCAAAAGAACGCCACAATTCTTTTGGCAAAACAGAGATGTGGTACATTATGGATGCAGATAAGGATGCGAACCTTATCGTAGGCTTTAATAAGAATGTTCCCAAACAAGAATATGCCGATAGTTTAACCAATGATACCTTACTAGAGCTGTTGAATTATGAAGTTGTGGAAGAAGGGGATACTTTTTTTATCAATACGGGGAAGATACACGCTATTGGCGCCGGTGTGTTACTGGCCGAAATTCAACAAACATCGGATATTACTTATCGCGTGTTCGATTTTAACAGGAAAGATAAAAATGGAAATCTTAGAGAACTCCATACGGATTTAGCTTTGGATGCCATTGACTATGAAAGGAAGGATGATTTTAAAGTGGAATACGGAAAAGAGAAAGATGTAACCAATGAGATGGTAGATTGCCCTTACTTTACTACGAAATTCATGGATCTATCCAAAGATTTTGAGCAAGATGTTTCCCAAAGGAGGTCCTTTACCATATATATGTGCGTTGCCGGTATGGCGACAATTGAGAACGAATCGGGTACGGTCAATATGCAAAAGGGAGAAACGATCTTGATACCTGCGGTTACCCGACATATCAATATATATACCAAAGGGGCGAAACTTTTGGAAGTGACTATTTAAGACAACAGGACGCTTGGTTTTTAAAATTTTGCAGGTCTATCGTCTAAACCTTATTTTTACCCAAAAATGTAAACCATGGCAAGCATAAGAGATTTAAAGAAAGATATTAATTACGTCTTAGGGGATATCATAGAAGCGGTGTATTTAGCGGAGGCTGCTAATGATAAGGAAAATTCAAAGGAAGGAAGCGCCATAATAGATGGGGCAATTGCTACTTTTGATGATTTGATCACCAAAGTGAACAAAAAAGATGTAGAAAATAGAAAGGTTCACCTTAACGGTGTTAGAGCTGAACTGGAGAAGGAGGCAACTGTATTGATCGAAAAACTGAACAAGCTGGCCTAGCGATACGATAGTTTTAATAGAAAGATCCTGCTACTACGGCAGGATTTTTTTATTCATTGGATTTAATATCTTTCAGATAATCCCGTAGCGCCATTCCATATTTGGAGTTGGCCACTTCAGGGGTCAAGGAAACATAAATAGAATCAAGATATTTTGGATTGGCATCCGCAACTTCTGTAAGTGCCACGTAAGGTGCTATATGGGAATCCTTATTGTTCAATGCAAAATTCAATGCATATCTATACCCTCTAAGAAAGTTTCTGTCACTTAGCTTCTGGATAGAATCCATGGCTAGGGAGTCTTTTTGTATTTCCGGTTTAAAGGAGGACTGTATGATATCCAAGTTTTCAGCATTGAATTTGGACATAATGGCTTTATACTCTTCCAATTTTTCATGTGTCTTTGAACCCTTGATTTTAACATTGGTATCAATGGTATTCCATGAGGTGTTAACAGTGATCAGTCCAGGTTCTCCAAAAAAAGTTATTCGGTCGTTGATATCGTTATTATCTTCTTTTTTGAGATATAAATAGAAAACTTCCGGGCTTTCCAATTCCGTTTTAAAAGTAAAGTTTCCATCACCTTTTATTTGAAGGGAATCAATGGCGGTCAACGTGGAATCCTGTATTTTTTGTAAGTATAAATGGCCTTTTTTAAGTCCCTTTATAGTACCCGTTACCGTCATTGTGTTTTCGGTATCTCCGGCACAAGAGAGAATGATGACGGAAAGAATCGTTAAAAGTAAAAACTTCTTCATGGAATAAATTTTGCGGCACAAATATCATCAAAGTTGATTAGAAAACTAAACTTTTGACGCAATTTCCATTAAGTAAGCACAGAGAAGTGCTCCACCGGTACCAACCACATAACCAAAAACGGCAAGTAACACACCAACAGAAGTTAAGGACGGGTGGAATTCGGCCGCTACCACCGGGGCGGAAGCAGCACCCCCTACGTTTGCCTGGCTCCCAACAGCTAAAAAGAAATAAGGGGCTTTTATTAATTTGGCCACCAGAATCAACAACGTAGCGTGTATCGTTATCCATACTAAACCAATAGCGATCAATCCGGGGTTCTCGAATATAGTCCTTAAATCCATTTTCATTCCAATGGTAGCTACTAGGATATAAATGAACATTCCCCCAATTTTACTGGCACCCGCTCCTTCGTAATTTTTTGCCTTTGTAAAGGAAAGTATAATTCCGATAACGGTGGCAATGACCACCATCCAAAAGAACCCCGATCCAACAAAGGACAGGAAACTTTTAGGATTGGCAACAGCCTCATATGTATTCTTTAAAAAAGTACTGATATGGCCTCCAAAGAAGTGGGCGATCCCAACAGCGGTAAATGCAAGGAAAAGCATCATCATATAGTCATGGAGGGTAGGGACCCTGGTAATTTTTTCGGAAAATTCGGTGACTGTTTTCTTTAAGGTTTCAATAGCTGAGGTATCTGCCTTTAACCAGCGATCTATTTTTGAAGTTTTGCCAACTCCCAATAATAAAAGGGCCATCCATATATTGGCAACTATAATATCAACGATAACCATTTGACCGTATTTATCGGGATTGTACTTAAAGATTTCGAACATGGCAGCTTGGTTGGCACCTCCGCCGATCCAACTTCCCGCGATGGTGGATAAACCCCGCCAAATAGCGTCAAAATCATTGCCTCCTACCGTTTCCGGGGAAAAAACGGAAATAATTAGAATGGCCAAGGGTCCTCCGATGATGATGCCGGCAGTTCCGGTCAAAAACATAATAAGCGCTTTAGACCCCAAGTTGGCTATAGCTTTTAAATCAATGCTCAAGGTCATTAACACCAGGGCCGCTGGAAGTAAATATCTACTTGCTACATAATATACTTTTGATTCGTGCTCCATAACCTCCCCTTCTTCCATTGTTTTCCATTCAGGAGCAATGATTCCGATAGAAGTAAGAATTCCGGGAAGGAGATAACACATGAGGACCCCGGGTACGATGGTATAGAATTTTTTCCAGAAACCTGTTTTGATCGAAGATGTAAAGAATACAAAGCCAAGGCATAATGCCAATAGTCCAAAAACAACGGTATCATTTGTTATTAATGGTTGGGTAATTGGTTCGGTCATGAGTAGGGAATTAGCATCCGCATCAAATATAATCAAATTCAAAGATGCGCTTTAATATAATGGGCAACTCCGTCTTCCGTATTCTTCAAAGTGATATGATCGGCTATGGATTTTACCTCCGGTCTCGCGTTGCCAACAGCTACGCCGCATGCTACATATTGTAGCATTTCCATATCGTTATAATTATCGCCAAATGCTATGACCTTTTCCAAAGAATGGTCGTTTGGACGAAGACTCTTAATGGCCGAAAGTTTAGAAACAGATTTTGGTGCAACTTCGATCAAGGTGTCATTGGATCGATACAAATGGAGTTCTTCTCGAAACCGGTCTTGCAGTATGTGCAATAAGGCATCCGTAGTATCCTTTTTACCCATGAGCATTATTTTATGGGCTCCGACCGATTTTTGGTCCCAATGGTTCAAAGTAAGTGTCGTATCCCTAAAAACAGGAGTTGCCTTGGTGTATCTAATTTCTTTTTCTACCCGTTCCGAACTTTCTTCAACATACCATTCGTCCTTATAATATAATCCTAATTTTACCGCAAAGACATTGGCTAACCTATGTATTTCAGCTATCTGTTCCAATGCAATGAACGTAGATGCGATTTCCGCTGTTCCCTTCATTATCAAGGCCCCATTATAACAAATAATAGGTTCATGTTCAATATGTAATCTTTTTTGAAGATAGGTCATGGACTTGGGCATTCTGGCCGAAACCAAAATGATTTGCATACGATCCTTGATTCTTGAAATTTGGGAAATTGTAAATTCCGAAACATCATTTTTTGTGGTTAGCAGGGTGCCATCCAAATCGGAACATAAAACAGCGTATTTCATCTTAAATGTTTAGCCAATAGGTGAATTTAAGATTTATGGATCGAAACCTTGGAGAAAACCTGTCCACAAAATAATTATCATTATAAACGATGAACAAATCCGACAAAGGGGCAAAGCGCCATTGCAATCTGGAATTAAAACCTAAATTATCCCTTTGGTTACTATACTGTATTAAATTGGACCAGAAGATGGATTTGCTGAAGGTGATGTTTATACGTGGACTTATCAGCCAAAGATCTGCGCTTGGAAAAGGATCTGGCAAGTCTATCTTATCATAATTTATGGCCAAGGATAAAAATGCTTTGGGCTGTAACCGTAAGCTCATTTCCCCTTCGAACGAAAATCTATTACCATTAAAAAAACTACCATAATTCGGCTCAATTGAATACGAGAATACCTTACGGGGATCGGACTGATATTCCAATTCAAAGCTGTTATAATGATATCCTTCATCTGCCGGAAGGGGTATGGCACCATCCGTATCGGTAGGGTCAAAGGTATCTGTTAAGAAAGTAAATCTGTTGAACATCCTTGCGGACAGCTGTACCTGATTTTTAAATTCGGCATTCCATGAAGTAAATATGGTATAGTCCGTGTTCTGAAAATCTAGCGTTGGTCTCCATATGGAATTGGGACTAAACCTAAAACCATGATTGTTTATAGCGCCTTTTTTTGGCCAGAATGTATATTCTATAAAGGGTCTGGCCGCTACAATATCCGTTCGTCTTATAAAACCAAGGTCTGACCTAAAGTCATTGCCTACATAGTTTCCACGAATACCGTAGTTCAATTTCCTTGAATTATAGAACAACTCTATTCCGGCGGCACTGTCATCATCTCCAATATCCGTTGCAAAGGATTTGTGCGCAAAGAATTTGCCTACCCATGTATTGTCAGCGGATGCCAAATTGTAATCTAACCCTAACACCCTATTATAGCGATCTTCCGGTAATAAAAAGTCATAATCCTTAAACGTCTGCCGGTTTACAAATATGAAACTCAAATTGGACCTTGAGAATAATTTTCTTTGCAATGCAAAAACAGTATTGTTATTACTGGGAATCTCATTTTCCACATCTTCCTCGGTCTGTATGTTTAAAAGCCCCAAACGCCAATCCTCGTTTAATTTTCCGCTTAGACGAATTCCACCTATAATGCCATTTTCTATGGTTTCCTCATCTATATCCTCTGCAATTCCTATTCTTCTTGAGAAAAAAGGATTGGAATCCCTACTGTTTCCAAACGTACCGAACAGGTCGTTGTTATCCACAAAAAACTGCCTTCGCTCCGGTAATGAGATCTCAAATCGGGTAAGATTTGTAAATATGTTGTCTACCTCTACATTGGAAAAATCAGGGTTGATTGTAATATCTAAATTCATTCCATTGCCTATGGCGACTTTGGCATCACCACCAAAATTGAATTCGGTCGCGTTTTCATCAGTTTCAAAATCTCGCTGGGAAATAGTATTTATATAGGGTATTAAAGCAAGGGGGGTTCTGGATTTTCCTAAGGGTTTCTCGAATATCATATCACCCATGAAGGCCAAATTAAATATAATCTGGTTTTGCGGAATCCTGGCCCATACACTACGTTCATTGGTCTGCATATCAAAACGGTAGCTTTGGAACCGCCATTTGGTCTCACCCTCCTTGAACTTAAACGAGGTAAGGGGAATGGTCATTTCGGATATATAATAGCCATCATATATTTTGGATTCTCCCCTCCATTTAACATCCCAGGACGTCGTGAACCCATTTAAATCCGCCCCGCCATTGGATATGAGGGCCTCACGTCTTACGCCCAAGGGATTTATACCGAAAAGAAAGGCGTTGGTACCATCATTGAACGTATCAAAAAGCAAACTAATGTTATCGTTACCGCCAGCCCTAAAATCTCTTTGAAGTGATGGAATTACATAATTATTCCCTTCTGTGGATACTTTTATGCCCAAGTATAGGTTGGTATCGTCATATAACATTTTAATCTCAGTGGGCTGTATGGCCAAAACAGAATCCGAAGGAAAATACTGTTGAAAATTATGGGCACTTTCCGCGGTTTTCCATATGGGTTCATCCAAAATACCGTCAGGTGTAATAGTCTCTGAAATATATTTTACAGTAAATTTTTTGTCCTCGTTTTGTCCGAAGGTAAATATTGCAATAAGAAGAAATGCAAGCGAGCAACGTATTCTCGTCATCAATTTTGAATTAGTCGGCCGTCAAATTTAAGGGATTAAACCGTTAAAAAAATCCCAAATCTTAATGAACTTGGGTACAACTAGGGGGAAGTTCCAGTTTTAAATTTCTTCTTCTTTTTCTTTTTAGGGTTTTTAAAAAGGCGTTTAAAAAATCCATCTTTTTTAATGGGTTTACAATCCAACTTTTCTAAAACAGAAGATGTGGGTTTTTCAAATTTTGCCCTGGTGATCTCATTAAAATAGGAATCTTGATTCATTTTTTGAAACAATAATGCAAACAAAGGTAATGCTGCGTTGGCCCCCTGACCCAAACTTGTACTGTTGAATCCTATTTCATATTGATCCGATCCCACCCATGTAATATGTACCAATTTTGGGGTGATGCCTACAAACCACGCATCCCTGTTATTTTGGGTAGTTCCCGTTTTTCCCGCAATATCATTTTTAAGGCGGTATTTGTTACGAATTCTAGAAGCGGTACCTTTATTTACGGTAGTCTTCATCATTTCTAACATTAACATTCCGTTCTCTTTGGAAAACGCGTTTTTGGTACGAACCGTAGGTTTAAATTTTTCCAATACCACATTTTTTTCATTGGTTATGGCGGTTATAAGAAATGGTGTTGTGGGTATGCCCTTGTTTGCAAAGGAAGTGTAGGCGCTTGCCAATTCGGTTATTTTTATTTCCCCTGTTCCTAATGCTAAAGAGGGTTTGTCCGGTAATTTTGTATGAATCCCCATTTTTTTGGCCTGCCGTAACACTTCTGGTATTCCGGTTTTTTCTATGATTTTGACCGCTACGGTATTTACGGAATTACTTAATGCTTCTTCCATGGAATAGTTAAGATAGGCCTCATCCTTATGCCCCGAATTACTGGGCGACCAACCTTCCAAATCCTTATATTGCACTTCTTGGGCGGAAAAATAGGTGCACGGTGTTATCCCTTTTTCCAAAGCGGCCGTATAAACTATAGGTTTAAAGGTGGAACCTACCTGTCTTTTGCTCTGGGAAATATGGTCGTACTTAAAATGTTTAAAATCCGTTCCTCCGATCCAAATCTTCACGGCCCCTGTTCCTGGATCTATTCCAAGAGAGCCAGTGTTTAGAAATTTCATATAATGCTTAATACTATCTATGGTGCTCGCATAAACGGATTTTTCCCCATCCCAATCCGCAAGGAACATCTTCTTTTTCTGCCCTAGGGAGTCCCATACAGTGTTATCATCAATCCCTTTTTCAATTAGTTTTTTATAGGGTAATGATGAACGTACGGTTTTTTCTACTAAGGATTTACTTGATTCCCATGGTGGATTTTTACCATGGCTTCTTTCAAAATCGGCCTGTAAGGATTTCATGTGCCGTTTCATTACGGCTTCGGCCAAAACTTGCATTTTATAGTCCAGCGTAGTATATATTTTTAAACCGGATGTATAGAGGTTATACGCTTTTCCATTTTTGCTTTGAACTTTACACCAAGCTTGCAGCTGTTTTCTAACTTCTTCCCTAAAATAAGGGGCTAGGCCCGCGGTATAATCAAATTTTCGATAATTTATTTGTAAAGGTAACCGGACAAATTCTTTTTTTTGTTCTTGGGAAATGTACTTGTTTTTAAACATGGATTGCAATACCAGGTTTCTTCTTTTAAGACTGTTTTCCGGAAATATACGGGGGTTGTAACCATATGTGGCCTTTAACATACCCACCAATGTGGCCGCTTCCCCTATGTTCAATTTGTTGGTCCGCTTATTGAAAAACTTCAGAGCCGCACTTTCAATACCATAGGTGTTATCACCGAAAGAAACGGTATTTAAGTAAAAAGTAAGTATCTCTTCCTTGGAATACAGGCTTTCCAATCGGGAGGCAATGATCATTTCCTTGATCTTGTGCACAACCAGGGTAGATTTCTTTCTTCCGTCCCTAGGGTACAGGTTTTTGGCCAATTGTTGTGTCAACGTACTACCACCCCCGGCCGATTTGTCTCCCATTAAAATGGTTTTAAAACCCACCCGGAACAAACTTTTATAATCTACTCCGGAGTGTTCATGGAAACGTTCATCCTCAATAGCGAC
>JBCBZE010000334.1:0-3815 GCA_039815505.1 Bacteroidota bacterium
CGTATTTACATCCACTAAACCTTTGGCTGTTTTCTTATACGCTTCTATCGCAATTTGAGCGGCGACCACTTCTTGTTCATATTCCAAGTCTTGATCGTAATCATTGAATATATGGAACCTTACCAAATAAACCACCCCGAAAAGTATAGTGGCATAAAACATATATACCCACCAGGGGGGAAGCTTATTGTCCAACTCTCGAATACCATCATAATTATGGTCCAGGATAATTTCCCCTTCTTTTTCGATGGGTTTGGAACCCAAAAGTTTCAGGTACATTTTTTTACCCCATGTCCATTCCCATTTTTTTGATTTTGAGCTTAGATATCTTTCTTTGGCCTCTTCCGAAAGCGTTTGGAACATAACGTTCTCTATAGATTTTACGATAAGCTCCATAGCGATTAAAATCATTAATACCAGGAATAGGAACAATTGTGTAATAGGATATGCAATAATTGCAGGTTTATCCCCTGAATCTATAAAGTACTCCATTAATCCAAAAATGATAAACAATAGTACCGGTATACGTATCCACCAGGCTGATGTATTTTTCATAAGGCTTCGTTATTTTGATCGTTATCGTCTAGGGGCAATTCGCTTACTTCTCTTATATGCTCTTTACTTGCAGTGAATACCCACCAGAAGAGCAGGGCGAAAAAGGCAAAAAAGATGAGCAAGGATATCATGGGATAGGTGGCAATACCATCTATACTCTCCATATGATTTTTTACAAATTTTAACATGGTCTATTGGTTTTCTGAAATGAGTTCTTCTGTTCCTTTTATTTTGATATCCTTACCCAAACGCTGTAAATAGGCAATAAGGGCAACAACTTCCCTATTTCGCATTTGCACAAACGGCTCTCCATTTTCTTCGGCCTGTTTTTTATCGGCCTCATAATTCTCGGCAAAATCCGGATCTGTATATAGATTTTTTTCTATTTGCGTTGCTTGTTCATCCATTAAAGCATCGGCATTGGCAATATCAGCTTCGGAATAAGGTACGCCCAAGGCTACCATGGCCCTCATTTTATCCTGTATATCACTGCGATCATGTTCGTTACGCACCAACCATTGATACGCGGGCATTATAGATCCGGATGATGTGCTCTGGGGGTCGTACATATGGTTCAGGTGCCAATTATCGGAATATTTTCCACCTACGCGCAATAAGTCTGGCCCCGTACGTTTACTGCCCCAAAGAAAGGGATGGTCGTAAACAAATTCCCCAGCCTTTGCATATTCACCATACCGTTCTACCTCGCTTCTAAACGGACGTACCATTTGGGAATGACAACCTACACATCCCTCCCGTATGTACAGGTCCCTTCCTTCTAGTTCCAGAGGTGTATATGGGGTAACACTTGTGATCGTTGGAATGTTGGATTTCACCAAGATTGTCGGAACTATTTGTATGATTCCGCCAATTAAAATTGCTATGGTCGCCAGAATGGTCAGCTGTACCGGTTTGCGTTCTAACCAGGTGTGCAAAGTTTCTCCTGCAGTTCTTCTTTTGGATACCTTGGTCAAGGCGGCCGCTTCGGCCAATTCGTCTTCTACTTTACTGCCCGAGCGAACGGTTAGCACTATATTGTACAACATTACGATGAACCCTACAATATATAAACTACCGCCTATGGCCCGCATCCAGTACATGGGAATGATTTCGTTCACGGTTTCTAGGAAATTACCGTATACCAAAGTTCCGTCCGGGTTAAAATCTTTCCACATCAACGCTTGTGTAAACCCGGCTACGTACATGGGTAGTGCATATAGTACAATTCCCAAGGTGCCTATCCAGAAATGAAAATTGGCAAGAGGTGTGGAATGCAAACGGGTCTTGAACATCTTTGGTACCAACCAGTAGACCATACCAAAGGTTAGAAACCCGTTCCATGCTAGGGCACCTACATGCACATGGGCAATTATCCAGTCGCTAAAATGGGCGATGGCATTTACATTTTTGAGGGAGAGCATGGGCCCTTCAAAGGTAGCCATCCCATATCCGGTGATGGCCACGACCATGAACTTGAGTACAGGACTGGTGCGTACTTTGTCCCAAGCTCCCCTAAGGGTCAAGAGTCCATTGATCATACCGCCCCATGATGGAGCAATGAGCATTATGGAAAAAGCGACGCCTAAATTCTGAGCCCAATCGGGTAAGGAAGAATACAATAAATGATGAGGTCCCGCCCAGATATATATGAAAATCAACGACCAAAAGTGTACTATGGACAGGCGATAGGAATAAACAGGTCTGTTCGCCGCTTTGGGTACAAAATAATACATGAGGCCCAGAAAAGGAGTGGTCAAGAAAAATGCCACGGCATTATGACCATACCACCATTGCACCAATGCATCTTGTACACCGGCATAGACCGAGTAGCTTTTTAAGGCGCTTACGGGCAATTCCAAACTATTAAAAATATGCAATACGGCTACCGTGACAAAAGTCGCCAGATAGAACCATATGGCCACATAAAGATGCCGTTGTCTTCTTTTTAGCATGGTTCCTATGAGATTCCATCCAAAAGCCACCCAGACCAAGGCAATGGCCAGATCAATGGGCCATTCCAATTCGGCATACTCTTTAGAGGTCGTGTAGCCCAAGGGCAAGGTAACGGCAGCGGCTACAATAATGGCCTGCCATCCCCAAAAATTAAAGTTGCTCAATGCATCATTGAACATACGCGCTTTTAACAGCCGTTGGGTAGAGTAGTAGACCCCCGCAAAAATGGCATTACCTACAAATGCAAAAATAACCGCATTGGTGTGCAAGGGCCTAAGACGGCCAAAACTTAACCAAGAGATGCCGTCCGTTATATTAGGAAATAGGAACATAAAGGCAAGAAGTAGCCCCACCAACATTCCAATAATTCCCCAAAACAACGTGGCATAGAGGAATTTTTTTACGATTTTGTTATCGTAATAAAACTGTTGTACTTCCATAATTATAATTTTTCATTTTTAGTTAGTTGGATTGATTCTTTATGATCGATTTCAACCTTGTTATCGGTTTTCTTGACCAGTTCATCTTCAAAAAGCATGCGTACGGAAGGGGTATAGGCATCATCATACTGTCCGTTTTTAACGGAGACAATAAAGGCGATAAAAAAGATAAGGGCTACTATTATGCTGATGGTCAGCAATATGTAAATGACACTCATACCTACCTGAATTTGTTTGTAAAACTACGTTTGATGTATGGGGCAGAAAATGACTTTTATCATATTTTCGCTGAAAACAGTTGTCCGTAAAGTAGATTTTAAAATGTAACGATAAACCGTTTCTTGCGGTGTGGGCTACCCATATTTATGGTGTAAAGCGTATGCCGCAAAATGGCAAAACTGTTATAACGAAATAGTTTTTTTTCGTCTGAGCAAAGAGATAAGGGCACCCATTATGATAAGATTTTTTCCAATATACTGTCCCAACAGGGTTGGAACAACAGGTGCGTACTGAAAAGATTTTTCCGCAAACAAGATCAATGGGGCAAATGTAAAGGCGATATGGAACAAAGCAACGATAACGGTTGTTTTTCTATATATATTTAACAATAGTAGCATACCAATAGTTACCTCAATGCACGCTAGGATAACAATGGCGAAGTCCGATGGTAAAAGTCCAAAACTTAATTGGCCAATGGTATCTTTTGCCAAATTTTCAGCCGGACTCTGATGAGGAAAGAACTTTAAGGTGCCAAACCACAAGTAAACCACACCAATGCATATGGCCACAAGCTCGTTTTTAAGGATTCGTTTTGGTAATTCCATAATGATTGTTGTAATATGTCCTTGTGTCATTCCAGTTTTCGGC
>JBCBZE010000134.1:0-8437 GCA_039815505.1 Bacteroidota bacterium
AAAAACAAAGATCCCTACCTTGTCCGATAACCAAATTGTCTTGGAACTATCTAAATGCGTTGCCATGGCCAATAACGGACATACTACCATACATCTTAGTGAAATGGATAAAATACCCGTACGCTTTTATTGGTTCGCAGATGGCCTGCACATTGTAAAAACGGATGCTGCTTCTTCCAAATATTTAGGGTCTAAAGTGCTAAAAATCAATTCAGTTGAAGTAAAAGAAGTGCAAAAAAAATTAAACCCCTATCTATCGGGTATAGATGGTTTTAGAAAATTTATTGCATCAAATTATTTAAGTAGTCCGGAAGTTCTGAACGGTATAGGCTTAGGACATAAAGATTCCCTACAACTTAGTTTGCTCAATGGTAGGGATACGCTAGAGGTAAATTTCGGAATAAAAAAAATGAACAATACCAAATATGAGTACGAGACTTGGGCAGATTTGTACCCTGCTACTAGGGATAGCATATGGTATCATGTAAAAAATAGAACAAACCAGCTACCATTGTACCTAAAGCACATGGAAGAAGGGGTTTTTTACACGTTTATGGATTCAGAAAAGAAGGCTTATTTTAGTATTAATGCCCTGTGGTACAAATGTCCGGATTTTGAAGGGAAAATCGATGAATTTCTAGATACCTTAAAAACAAAAACGGACTATGATGTTGTTATCGATTTAAGATATTATACCGGGGGAAACTTCATGAAACCATTAAAGTTGGCCACAAAACCACCTAAAATAATCAATGCCGATAAAAAAATATACCTAATAACCAGTAATATGACTTTCTCCGCCGGGTTGGTTACGGCAGCACGTATAAAATACTTTGCAAAAGATAAAATCGTGGTCGTCGGGGAGCAAGTAGGGGATAACCTAAAATTCCGGGCAGAAGGGGTTTACTACACCTTACCCAATTTTGGAATAGAGATACAGGATTCAAAATATGAACATGATTGGAAAGATGATACGTTTAAACTTGGAAAAACATTCTGGATAAACTCGTTTTATGGAGTTGCTGCAAAGGACCTGAATGTAGATAAGGAAATAGCACTAAGTTTTGACGATTATCTAAAAGATAGGGACCCAATACTAGAATGGGTTTTAACCAATGAAAAGTAGCAATGGGGTAATATTGGAAGTGGTACCCATAAAGTTAAAACCATATAATCGGCGGGGTGTTACCCCAAATCACTACAAAGCGTAAGGTTACGATTCAACAGCATTTAACGATAATTGAACCGAACCCTGTTTTGTTTTCTGTACAATTAACCCATATTTGAAGTATAGATAAACCTTTAAAACCAATTATAAATGACACCAGCAGAAGTTTTTTCCTTGGCAAATTTAACGGCCATGCCCATGTGGGTCTTAATGATTCTTTTCCCCAATTGGAAAGTGACCAGATTTCTAATCGATTTTAAGATAATTCCATTGCTCTTGGCCATTGTTTATGCCATTTATATTTTTCTGGCTATCCGCACTGGTGGAGGGATGGATTTTGGTAGTCTTGGTTCCGTGATGGCATTGTTTACGGAAGAAAACGCGGTCTTGGCAGGTTGGGTGCATTATCTCGCCTTTGACCTTTTGGTGGGCATGTGGATGTTAAACCAAAACAAAACATTGGGAATTCACCAATTACTAATGGCTCCCTGCCTTTTTGCCACCTTCATGTTTGGACCCATAGGTTTTTTACTTTTTATCATCATCAAATCACTCAAACAAAAACGATCATGAGCTATTTAAAGAACGTATTCAGCACGGTTAAAAAAGAAAGTCCTATACTTTATGGGATTGTAATGATCCATTTTATCATGGCCATAGGATGCCTAATGGGCCTCATGGTAGATGATAGAATGCTAATGGGGGTCAACGTTTGGATAAAACCATTAAAATTCTCTATATCAGGGGGTATTTATATTCTGACCCTAGGGTACCTAATCAATTTTTATCCGTATTCAAGAAGAAAGAAGAATAGTATCCGAAACATAGTGTCATGGACACTGTTGTTAGAAATTGGTATCATCGTTTTTCAAGGGGCAAGAGGTGTACAGTCCCATTACAACCAATCCAATGCCTTCGATGGAATTCTTTTTGGGATGATGGGAATATTAATCGCGATCAATGTTTTAATTATGGTACTGTTCATAATCGATACATTACGATTGAAATTAAACGTGCCCAAATCCGTTCAATGGGCCATATTACTAGGTTGGTCCGTCGTTGTCGCAGGTAGCTGGGTGGGTGGTCAGATGATAAGTCAAATGGCTCATAGCGTAGGTGTGGCGGATGGGGGAGAGGGGCTACCGCTAGTGAATTGGAGCACCATTGCCGGCGATTTGAGAATAGCCCATTTTTTTGGATTGCATGGCATACAAATAATCCCGTTATTCGCTTTGTGGATATCCAGAAAGGAAATTAAAAATAGGAATCAAATCATCCTAGTGACCATTTTCGGACTGTTATATGCAGGTTGGATCGGGTTTACCTTTTACCAGGCCAAACAGGGCATGGCTTTAATCTCGTTATAAAATTATAGAATGCTGTTCAACAAAGAGAAGCGAATTAAATACTTGGGTTTTAATGACTTTTGGTTTGTGGTCATCGGTATTCTGACCCTCAGTTTTATAACCGATTATCTTTTTAATAATTCCTTCGGGACTTTACCGTTTGGCAAAGCGTTGCTAAGCTGGTCCATATCCCTGTTCTTTACGATTTGCAACTGGTTCATTGTACGGCCGTTTATTATCATTCTCCGGAAAAAATATCCTCATCTAAAGGATGTGATCAAACGTCTGCCTTTGGTATTTCTAGCTGTAGTAGGCACCGTATTGCTCGTAGACCTATTTGGAAATAAGTTGATTTCATTGATTTTCGGAGCAAAATATCATAAGATACTCAGTTCATCTCAAGTGCTCCTGCCCATCATTATTATCAGTACTATGACCATGGCCATCTACGAAGCTATTTATTATTATACCAAACTTAAAAAATCCATTAGAGAGGAAGAACAGGCCAAACAGGTTATTGTAAAAGCACAATTGGACGCTTTGCGCAATCAGGCCCAGCCTCATTTTTTATTTAACAGTCTTAATACCCTTAGGGATATTATTGACCAGAACCCTAAGGAGGATGCAAAGAAATTTGTGGATAAGCTGTCCGATGTATATCGTTTTATACTGGATGCCGGAAACACAAATCTAATTCCACTTCGGGATGAAATGCGTTTTGCACGGGCATATATCCATATCCAAAAAGAACGATTTGGTGACAATTTAATGTTAGATTGGAGCATTCCCGAAACTATGTTAGACACATTGATCGTACCAATGAGCTTACAACTTTTACTGGAGAATGCCATAAAGCATAATGTAGTTTCCAAGGCCAAACCACTTGTAATACGGGTTAGCGTCAACGATAGTAACCTGGTAGTGGATAACATTAAGCAACCAAAATCCACCCAAATACCATCTACAAAGCTTGGGCTTAAGAACATACAAAAAAGGTATGCCTTAATTTCCGATATATCCCCTCGAATTGAAAATGGGGAAAATCGGTTTATGGTTTTTCTTCCCTTATTAACAGCTACAAATCAGAAAAGTACATATGAGAATATTGATCATTGAAGATGAGCCCAGAGCGGCAAACCAGTTGCAAAACATGTTAAAAGCCTGCGGGTTCAATTATCAGCTATTGGATATTATAGATACGATCGAAGATGCCGTGGCTTGGTTCCAAAATCATCCACTACCGGAACTGATATTTATGGATATTCAATTGGCGGATGGTTTAAGCTTCGAGATATTTCAGAAGATCGAAGTAGAGGCCCCTATCATTTTTACGACCGCCTTTGATCGGTACGCCCTGCAGGCCTTCAAGGTAAACAGTGTAGACTATTTGTTAAAACCTATACAAAAGGAAGACCTGGATGCTGCATTGGAAAAGTTTACGAAGTCGACCAAATCCACTCTTTCCCCTGCAATCCTAAAACAGTTACTAAGTACGATGCAGACCAATACCAAACGAGGAGGCATATTGGTAAAAGAAGGTAGCGGGTTTGTTCAGGTACGGATTTCGGATTTTATTTACTTCTTTTCTGAAGAGAGCATCACGTTCGGGATAACCTCCAATAAAAGATACATAGTGGATGAAACCATTGATCAATTGTTTCATACGTTGGATAAAGATGAGTTTTATAGAATTAATCGCGGACAGATCGTTGCCAAAAATTCCATTCAAAAAATTGAACCCTATTTCAACCATAGGGTAAAGCTTTTAGTTCTAAACCCAAGAGATCAAGAATTTATCGTCAGCCGACAAAAGACCCCGGATTTTAAGGAATGGATGAATACCTAGACTTGATGGTTAAAAGGTAATTTGTCCCGGTCCCCTATATTTCTTTGATGTAGGGCAGTAAGCTCAAACAAAAACCGATACTTTATAAATAGAGGTTTTGATTTAATGTCAACAAAAAAAACCGTTACGTTTCAACCACCCCATGCTACACTTCAACAAAAACCATTTCCTTATACATATTAAAAGTTGAAAATTGCACTAAACTATATAACATAAACCATAAAAATCATATCATGAAAAAACTACTATGTATTCTGCATGTCCTTGTATTTTTGCAATTACCTGCACAGAAGACACTGAACAGTGCACAATGGCAAGAAGATTTACGTTTTTTACAAAGTACCGTCCATAAAGATTATTCATTTCTGTTTGTGAAAACGACACCGGAAATTTTTGATGCCGCAATTGAAACCTTATATACGAACATCCCCGATATGGAGGAACATGAAATTATTGTGGGGATGTCCCGTATCATTGCGTTGTTTGAGTATGGACATACGGATATCAGCTTTAACCAAAAGCCCTTTGAATTTCATAATTTCCCTTTTAACCTGTATGAGTTTAATGATGGTATTTATCTCCAAGGCGTACATAAAGATTATGAAAGAGCACTTGGTGCCGAGGTCTTAAAAATTAATGAAGTCCCCATATTGGATGCACGAAACGCGGTATACCCTGCGGTAAACAGTGAAAATGAACAGTATTTCAAAGCCTTTGGGATCAATTACTTACGCATACCGGAAGTATTGCATGCGCAAGGTATTACGGACAAATTGGAGAATTCGGTAACGCTTACCTTATCTAAAGATGGAACAACTTTTACACAAACGTTCAAGTCATTGCCAAAAGGAGAAAAAGTACCAACGAAATACAGTCATGTTTTTAATGATGAAAATTGGTTAGAAGCCAGAGATCAAACTTCCAGTCCGCTATATCTAAAACATTTGGATAAAATTTATTTCTTTGAATATCTAGCTGAGGAAAAAGCGGTATACGTTAGACATAGTCAAATACAGGACGACCGGGAAGAGGACACCCAAACTTTCTACACGCGTGTTTTTGATTTCATTGAAAACAATGATGTTGAAAAATTAATACTGGACCTTCGTTTGAATGGTGGAGGGAACAATTATAAAAACAAGCCTGTCATTACGGGTATTATTGAAACAAAGAAAATAAATAAAGTAGGAAGTTTATTTGTCATTATAGGGCGAAGAACTTTTTCGGCCTGTCAAAATCTGGTTAACGAATTGGATAATTATACCAATGTCACCTTTGTAGGTGAACCCACGGCCGAAAACTTAAATTTTTATGGGGATACACGTCCGGTAGCCTTGCCAAATAGTAAAATCCCGGTGTACCTTTCATTTGCATGGTGGCAAGACAAACCAGTATGGGAAAATGCCGACTGGACCACACCAAATATACCGATAGACATGAGTTTCGAAGAATACAGATCTAATCAAGACCCGGTACTTGAGGCCGCCTTGGCTTTTGCGGGAACAGATTTTAAACCAGATCCCATGCAATACATTGTAGAAATGTATTCGGCAGGAAAAATGCAGGAATTGGCCATTGAACTTTCAAGAATGGTACAAGATCCCAGATATGATTTCTTTGATTTTGAAACCGAATTAAGTAAGAGCGGATCTCAATTGTTAAACAGTGGCAGGGAAGAATACGTTGCTGGGGGGCTGCAAATATTCTCTTTTGTCACACAACTATTTCCCAACTCCCCCAGTGCATGGAAAAACTTAGGGGAGAGCTATTTAAAGACGGGAGACAAAAGCAAAGCTGCAGAGTTTTTAGAAAAAGCGATTGCCCTTGACCCCGATGGGGAAGTAGGCAAACAGGCCAATGAGATACTTAAGGAAAGTAAAAAATAAGCAAGGGCCCAAAATCCTCAAAATGAAGGGGAAACGGCGCGGCTGGCATATCACGACTTAAAAATGGGATACCCAACCCTTATTTTAATAAATCCAAAGGAAGGTTTTCATTAAAATAAATGGGGTAATGAAAATCATCTAATTTTTTAAGTAAGTGCAGTAGCGCCCTTTTTTCTTCATTATCCAGATTGCTAGAAACCAAGTGAGCTGCCCTGGGAGCCTTTTGATAGGCGAGTTGTACATTTTCCTTTCCCTTTGGTGTTAATCGCAGGAGCTTGCCTCTTCTATCATCTGGATTGGGGAATTCTTCAATAATCCCATTTCTTAAAAGGCGCTTTATAACACCCATACCCGAAGATTTATCATAGGCCATCATTCGTATAAGATCTGTTTTGCCCACTTGCCCGGCACGATCCAAAATAGCAGTGAAGGCAAATTCCATATCCGTGGAAAAGGGTAGACCTTCCAACGTTTTTTTGATGTAGGTATTGGAATATCTACTTAGTCGGCCTATATAAGCGGCAATTTCCACTTCCAAACTGTGTCCGGTTATCTGGAAATCATCACTATCGGTTGGTTTGTTTTCCTTTGGGGTATGCGCCCATCTAAGGAAATTATTGAAATCAAAGGTATCGCTTCGATGCTCCTTTCTATAGGTATCCACCAATTGAATTAGCTCCTTAACCAGTTCATAAGCATCCATAAACAACTTTTTAACACTAAATTAATTAAAAAAACTACTTTATAACATCTTTTTGTTTAATATTTGCACATCAAAAATAAACAAAATGAAAAACATCTTGATGCTATCCCTTCTTACACTGGTATTCACGGTAACGGGATTCAAAGTTTCCCATGCACAAGTTACAACAGATTTGTTTGGTGCAGTTAAAAATGAAGTAGGTGAACCCATATTTGGTGCTTCCGTTTTTCTTGAAGGAACCGAAAAAGGGGCTCAGACCGACTTTGATGGAAATTATAACATAACCAATATAGCACCCGGCTCCTACAATTTGATAGTCAGTTATATTGGATATGAGACACAAACCTTGTACAATATTATTGTGAAATCCAAAGGCACGCCTACCTATAATTTTGTGCTCAAGGAGTCAGTTGAACAGCTTGGTGAGGTGGTCGTATCCAATGCCAATAAAATCAGTAGACCTAGGGAAACACCTTTATCTACCCAAACCTTGTCCGCCGTTGAAATAGCTACATATCCCGGTAGCAATAATGATGTAGTTCAAGTAGCACAGACACTACCTGGCGTTTCTCCATCCATCGGAGGGTTCCGTAATGATTTGATCATTAGGGGAGGAGCACCCAACGAATCTGTCTACTATTTGGACGGTATGGAAATTCCAAATATAAATCATTTTAGCACCCAAGGTAGTGCCGGCGGCCCAGTGGGTTTGATCAATGTGTCCTTTATAGATAATGTAACCTTGTCCACTTCTGCTTTCGGCGCGCAATATGACAACCCGCTTTCGGGTGTATTACAGTTTAGCCAAAGAAATGGAAATAATAGAGATCTTACCGGAAATTTTCGCGTAAGTGCCAGTGAAGCTGCATTTACATTGGAAGGACCACTTTTTAAAGGCGCCAATGCAGAGGGGAAAACCACTTTTTTGGCTTCCGTTAGGCGCAGTTATCTTGAGTTTTTATTCGAAGCCATTGGACTACCGTTTAGACCCAATTATTGGGATTATCAATATAAGGTAAACCATGAAGTAGATGCCTACAATACCATTAGCCTCATCGGTATAGGTTCCATAGATGACTTTTCGGTTGAAGCCCCGGACGATTTTGATGCCGAGCAACAGGCGCAATTGGAACAAGCTCCGTTCATAAACCAGCGAACCAATGCCATTGGTCTCACTTGGCGAAGGCGGTTTAAGGACAGTAGTGGATTTATGGAAACAACTTTAAGCAATAATACCTTGGTGAATGATTTTACCCGATTTGAAGACCCGGAAAACGAAACCGGGGTCATTTTTAGCAATGATGCCACCGAATCGGAAACCAAGTTCAGATATGCGCTGACCAAATTTGTGGGCGATTGGAAATTTAGTTCGGGACTAAATGCCCAATATTCCGATTATGAAAATGAAACCTTCAATCTTACCGATGACCAAGCCTTTAATACAGAGATAGATTTTTTTAAATACGGTTTTTTTGCAAATGCAACAAG
>JBCBZE010000146.1:0-8190 GCA_039815505.1 Bacteroidota bacterium
CCGTCAAATTCTTCTATCCTAGGTTCGTAGGAAAATAGAAATTCGTTTGGGGCACAGTTCCACATAAAGTTTCGAATCCTAATATCCACCTGATTATTAGCTGTATTTGGAAATACCCAATCCGTAGCGGAAAACACGGGGGCGGGCAATACATCCGGAGTATTGGGGTCAAAGTCCGATGAATCATAAACCCCTGAATCCGGGCCTCCGGAAAAACCGCTAGGTCCCATATATCCTACTATTAAATACCAAGTGTCATTAGGAAGATTTGCATTATAAAAATAGGGCCAGTTAGTAGTGGTACCATCAACCCGCTGGGAGCTATTAATGAGGGTACCATTGGTCTCATAGGGTGTATAGCCCGCATAATTGGTACAACCATTAGGTCCGGAAGACTGCATCCAAAAGCTAAACCTATAGGTTTTGGAAGTCTCCAAAACAACACCGCTATGACTGAATCCTCCGTTCATTCCCGAAGACCCATCGGCTGCCGCCTGCCATACCACAACCGGATCCCCATGAGGTCCGGACATCACAATTCTGCTGCTTTGCGAAGCGGTGCCCTGCAATTTATAGGGTAGTGCCTCTCCGGATGTACCTGCAACCCAACTATCCATACTGACCATATTGGTCTCCTGGGCGTAGATTGTCGCGGAAAAAGCGAACATAAAAAACAAAATCGAAAATATGGATAATCCCTTTTTGATAGGATTATTAGACCTTACAAAAATGGATTTACCAACGTATTTATTATATAGGAAACTAGGTATCATACTTATCTATTTGCTTTAATGGTGTCTATTCTTTTTTGGAGCGCAATGATGTGCAGGGTCAACTCTTCTATCTTTTCCAACAACAAACGGTTCATCTCCCCGAGGTCTATCCCATTCGCCTCTGCGTCCCTCGCGGAGGGCATCTTGGGCAAATGTCCTTCTTCCTTAATGTATTTTGCGATGGACTCAAGAGTGGGTAGATCATAGCCCTTGCCAAAGACATAGTCCGGCCATTGGGCACTTAACTGTACCTTTACCTCCTCGCCGATCATCTTGCCGTCCACCGCGAGTCGATAACCGGTGGGAAGGGTACTGGTACCTATACCCACATTACCGGTGTTATAATGGATGTCCGAGCCGGTTTGGTCCCAGACCGCAGCACCCCCTCCCGAGGGCGGGGCGTTCGTCGTAATTGTCAAGGTGCCTGGGTTACTTTCATTGTTTTCCGCATCATACGCCCGAACGGAGAACGTATACGAAGTTGAGTGCGTAAGACCGGATACCACATAAGCCGTAGAATTCCCTATACCCGAAATTTCGGTGACGCCGTTGAACAATCTGTAAGCGGTGACCGCAACGTTATCACTGGCGCTCCAACTAAGGTCCACCGATGTGTCCGTTAAGGCTGAACTGTTCACCACGGGTGTGGTCGGCGGGTCGGAGTCGCCGCTGTTTAGGACATCGCCCTCAATAGTAATGTCATCTATGTTATACGTTTCATTGCCATAACTAACTTGAAAATCAATCTCTATTCTTAAGCTATTGCCCGTTAAGCCCCCTACCGATTGCAACAATGGGGTGGGAACATCATCGGTCACCTCACTGAACATAATTCGTGAACCATTATTCAAAACATAATACCCCCTTACGTAATCGCTAGTTTCTTTTTCCCCATCACCGGCATCCCCTACCAGATAGGAGATGTTTATATTGGTATAATTGCCGATATCAATCTCCTCGGAGGTCCATGTGGCATTACTGCCCGTATTTACCCCTTGAAGGAAAAACAGGCCCGCCTGCACCTCAAAAGTGCCCTGATTAATCGTGGAGCTCCATGCCGTGGCACCGTTATCCGAGGTAGCCCCGTTGGCGAGGCCCGTAAAATCCTCTTGCCATAACACACTCGCCATGGGAAAAGGATAGGAATCGATACCCTCCCTTGCAGGTAATGGCACCATCATGTCCCGGGCATCTTCAGGGTACGCGTCAACATCTTCCAAAACGTACGTGTCACCGCCCCCATCGGAGGACATGTCAACAAAAGAGTTTTGGGATCTTACTAAAAAGCAGCTAAAAAAAATCGATACTAAAATGGAACTATAGACTTTGGTTCTCATGACTTCTTGAGGTATTGGTTATATATATTTTTTCTTGTTATTAGATTCACTCGGGAATCTATACCTATTTAGTTAAACTCAATTTTAGGGAGGCCACATTTAAAACAAGCCGAGTATCCATCCCTAAGATTTTGGCTCTATTTACACGTACAATTATGAAAAAGTCTACGTAAAATGTGGATTAAATAAAAACGTATGGGATAAATTTGGATTAGGGTACTCGTGTTCATTATTTGCTTGGTCAATGGTTCATAAAAACGAGAAGTATCATCCGTTCTATTTTGGATTCCTCCTTCCCATTATTTTATGTAAGCCCAAAGAAAGATGTTACCCCAGAATGGGATGTTTTTTTAAAAAACCGTAAGAAAAATGTAGCAGAGAAGGTAGAAAATAATTGCAACGCTATGAAAAACAAATAGTTACATAAGACATGCGTATACGCTAAGCAGTACGCTTGCGTAAAAAATATATAAATACACCCATTATAATTACAACTATACCACCTATGAAGGCATACATATTATACCCTTTACGCCCTATAATTAATGGGGCGGAGTCTCCCAATAAATAGAATCCTCCCCAATAGAAGGGGTGGGCACGGGAAGCAGAAGCCGTACCCAGATACTCCAGTTTCGCTTGTTGTAAAGCCTTGGATTTACGCATTCCTTTTTTCAAATTTTCATAAAACGACTTCATCAATTCAGGAGCAACTTTGTCAGAGACTTCCCAACCGCTGATCAACAAGCTTTTAGTACCTGCATATTGAAAAGCGTTTCCAAGGCTCATTACACCTTCCCCGGATGTAAGCCTTCCTGTTCCCGTATTACAGGCACTCAATACGGCCAAATCCGCAGGAAGGTGCAAAGCAAACAGTTCGTGACTGTATAGATAATTATCTTCAAGGGTATCCTTGGCCTGTGTGAAATAAAGTCTGGAATTCTCTGGGTTTTTATCATCAACTTCCCCGTGGAGCGCCAAATGTAAAATAGCATAATCGCTTGCCTTGGTCTTGAAATTGGACTCTATGGCCTGCGCGCCAAAAAAATATTCCCCGTCCACTATTTCTGCAATCGCCCTGATTTCTTCGCGTGTGCCGGGAAGGTCCCCGCCAATTTCCCTTAAGGAGGATAAACGAACAGGGACCGTGCCCATGACTTGGGTAGTATCGGAAAATGAGAATGCCAAGCACTCCGGCTTGGTATCATACGTACGATCCGTATCATGAAACAGCACAGTAGCAGAGTTGGCATAACTAATAGCGTATTCCTTTAACAGATATTGAAATTCCTTGGGATCATTAGAGGTCTCTTTTCTAGTCAAAAGCAAGTCAAAGTTAAGGTCCCAGAGTAGGGCATCTGGAATTATGATTAACTCATCGCCCCTAAGATAATCCTTAATTGGCTCAAGTATAATGGTGTATAGTTCATTACCCACTTTCTTAAATTGTTGGGTATCCTTTAAATTGATGGCGTTTTTAAAAACCCCTACCCTTTGATGTAAATTTTTAGTTACCAGTTCTTTAACATGAAACCCTTTTTTTGAGATTACAAATACATATGCAATACTATCCATCACAACATATTCCAATAAAGAAGTATTTTTATCCAACCCATTCTGAATTTGTTGTACAGACATAATACTTGTATCATGCTTAAACTTAAAGTGATTTGGATAATCGGAAGCTATAGTATGGATTAAGGAATCGTAACTTCTATTGGTATTGAACAACCCGTTCCTGTAAGAATTCCATTTTTCATTTTTGGAATTGTTATCGTTCAAATTTTCATTAGCAATCTTGGAGCTAAAGAAGGCCTGTTTTATTTTTAAGGAATCCTCATATATTCGTATATCATTAGGCAATCCTTCAAAGGCCTCGGCATCACTAATGTTTAAAAGCATCTTAAGCATATTGGACCTTGCTTTTTCGGAATAATAGAAAGCTCTTTCCTTACCTCTATCCATATATAAATTGGCTCGTACAGCATTATGATATAATTTTTGGGTCTCTTCCGAATAACGAATCCTATCCTTGGTATAGCTATGATAGTATCTCATTTCATCTACAATACTATCCGCTTTATGAGATAAAGCTAAACTGATTCCTAGATTCTCATTATTTTTTATTTCTAAATAACGCTCTAAATGACTTTCGGCACTTAAATAATAAGCCCTCAGGTATAGTTCATTGTATAGATAGGTATTTGTATCCTTAGTTCCTTTTATATTTTTAAATTGAGGGTTTCCAAGTTCATCTAAAGCCCTATTAAAATGTTCCAGTGCTTTAACAAATTCTTTCCGTTTTAAATAAAATTCCCCAAAAGAAATAAGGTAAGCAACTCGATTGATATCTCCTTTTACAAACATTTTTTCATACATATTAAGGGACTCTCTTCTATATTTAAGGGCCATAATATCATTCTCCTGGGCTTCATAATCCAACGCAAGACCCTTATATATCCCCGCAGTCCTAGAGTGTCCTTTAGGGAATTTAGACCGATAGATTTCCAATGCTTTTTGATGATATTCTATGGCTAGGGCTATATCTTGTTTGGACCGATAGTATCCACCCAAATAATCATAGGTAGATGCCACTTTTTCATGATTTGGCCCCAAAACCTTGCTATTCAACCTTAATGCCCTTAAAGCGTATTGAATGGCTGCATCATAATTACCCAATTCATGATGTATAATAGACAGATTTTTAAGTGTGACATCAGAATCAAAATGATCCTTACCGTGAATTTCGTTTAAGAGTGAAAGTGATTTTTCAGCATAATCCAATGCCTTGACATTTTGGTCTAACTTACGATATCCGTTAGAAATATTAATGTAAATCTTAGCAATAAGTGGATCCCTTTTGTCAAGGATATTCAAACCAATTCTTAAAGCGTTTTCACCATATGCAATGCTTTTGTTATAATCTGCTAGTTCCTCATATAACGCACCTAAATTCATATAATCAACAACTACCCCAAGGTGATATTCACCATATGTTTTGATGTTTATTTGATTACTTTTTTCATGATACCAAAGAGACTTATCATAATTACCAAGCCTATAGTGGGCATTTCCCATATTAGAATAAACTAGTCTCCTTACATCATCACCTATCTGTTTTTTTTCAATTAATGCAAGAGCCTTTTCCGAATATTGGAGTGCTTTTAGATATTGCCCCCTGAGGTTGGAAAGATATACCATATTGTTAAAAGCTTTGGCCAAGGCTATTTCTTGATTTGGCAACCCCTGAAAAACCAAAACAGATTTTTTCAAAAATTCCTCGGATTTTTCAAAATCCGTAAACTTAAGCTCATAACAATACGAGAGTAGATCATACGCTCGACCCTCTTCAAAACTAGGCTTATCCAGATTTTCTTTTAGGGTTTTTAAACTTTCCTCCAAACATTCAAAGGCCTTATTATACTGGTAAGTATTTATATAGCATAATGCTTCCGCATTATTGCATGAGGCAGCCCTGTTCCAAACTTTAGCAGACTTATAGCGTTTTCCTACATCTGAATAAATTTTTGCCGCCTTGAGATATTCTTTATGCTTAAAAAGAGTATCGGCCTCCGATTTAAGTTTGTAGAATTTTATGGTATCCTTTTCTGTTTGAGCCATAATAGCATTTAGAAAAAGAAAGGATACTAAAAAAAGAAGAAATGGTATCGGATATTGTCTTAGTCTATACATTGAGCTTCTATAATTTGACGTCTAGTCCTACAATACCAACAAACATACCATAATCTATAAATATTGTTACTAATCTATTAGCAAAAAATGCTACTTTTATTTTTCTATAAATTAATCTACAATATTTAGGTAACATAATCCCACTACTGGACATCAATAGATGAGCAATAACAAAGAAGATGAAATTTTAAGGGGCTTTTTATCCGGTAACGATGCGGTTATAAACTTATTTTATAAAGAGCATTTCCCAAAAATAAGAAGCTATATTCTAAAGAACTCCGGAACCGAGGACGACGCTAAAGATGTTTTCCAAGATGCCCTGATTCTTACCTATAAAAAACTACAGACAGATTCTTTACGCTTAAATTGTTCTTTGGCAACCTATGTTTTTGCTGTAAGTAGAAACATGTGGATGAATACACTTAGGAAGCATAAAAAAATGTTATCTTGGGACAAAATCCCCAATAATATCCCTGAAAATCTGAATTCCAGTATTCTGGAGGATATGCAAAATGGTGAAAAGTTATTGCTATATCAAAAGCACTTTCGGAATCTTGGAACTTCATGTCGCAAACTATTGGGTCATTTTTTTCTAGGGAAAAGTATGGACGAAATTTCCCAACTCATGGATTACTCCGTGGGTTATACCAGGAAAAAAAAGTTTGAATGCAAAAAAAGACTTCTGGAAATGTTGGAAGTAGATCCTGTATATAAGGAATTTGTAAATGGATCCCCAAAAAACAATGAGGAATGATCAACAGAACTCAAGAATTATTCGAGCAAATTGAACGGTATCTCCTCGGTGAGCTTACAGATGAAGAAAATTATAATTTTGAAAAAGAGATAACCAGCAATCCCGATCTAAAAAGTGAAGTTGAAAAACATCGTTCACTTCATTCGGCGATGGAAGATCCCAAAGTAACCGCCTTTAACCAAAAGTTACAGAATATAGATAACAAATTAAAACGGAAAAAAAACAACTTACTATTCTGGAAGGCTGCGGCGTCCCTAGTATTCCTGATAGGTCTAGCAGTCTTTTTTCTCCTTCTAAATAACGGTGACCAAAACGATTTATTCAAGGATTACTACACTCCTTATCCCATTGAAGATACGATAAGGGGAACCAACGAGAATCGTATTGATAGGACTTCACAATCCTATGCGAAGGGCGAGTATAACACAGCAATTCCTGAATTAAACAGTTTGGTGAGTCAATTTCCGGATAGAACGGTTTTAAAACTATATCTCGGGAATTGTTATCTAGGTACCGATCAAGAAAAAGAGGCTATACGTGTATTCGAACAAATTAAGAAAGAAGATGGGTATTATGAAAATGCGCAATGGTATCTAGCACTTTCTTATTTAAAAGATAATGATAAAAATAAGTCCATAGCAACATTGGAAAATATTGTTGGCTATAATGGCGCATTAAAAGAAAGGGCATTGGCCCTTCTAAAGAAGTTAAAAATTAATACCCTGGATGACATAGAGGAACTGCCTTAACCAAGGCAGCTTTAAAATGGTATTCAGCGAAACTTAAATTCAATGAATACCATACTAAAAAGAAAGGTACCTTCCCTGAACCTACAGGAAACCCTCATTGTCCTGGCCATCATCGGCATCCTGCTGCTCTTGGCCCTCCCCAACTTGATGCCCTTGATCTCTAAAGCGAAGAGCATAGAGGCGCAGACCCAGTTAAAGGCTATCTACAATGCCCAGACCACCCATAGATACATGCACAGCAGCTTTACCGCGGATATCGACGAACTGGATTTTGTAGCACCCAAGACCGTTAAGGAGAACGGTACCGCCAATTACATATATACCATATCCGATGCGGACAATACTACCTTTAAAGCCAGGGCCGAGGCCGTGACCGATTTTGACGGCGACGGGGTGATGAACGTATGGGAAATCGATGAACGGGGCAATCCCAAACAAACCGTAAAGGACTGATGGTGGTATTGAAGATATTGATTATGCTGAGCTGTGGGGCAATCACCTACCAGGATTTTAAGGATCGGGCGGTGCTTTGGGTCATTTTTCCAATTACCGGGTTATTGCTCTCACTACTCCATTGGAACGGTTCCCATACCCGCCTTTTCCTTTTTTACATATCGGTCAATGTAGTTTTGATCAGCCTTATACTCCTTGTCCTTTTCCTATATACAACGTTCGTGGCCCGAAAAAAGTTTTTGAACAGCAGTTTTGGCCTGGGCGACCTGCTGTTTTTCTATGCCTTTGCCCTGGGGTTCCCCACCGTGACTTTTTTGACCCTGTTTGCCATATCCATCCTTTTTTCACTTATGGTCTACTTATTCCTTAAAATCAGAAGTGATATGGACACCGTACCCTTGGCAGGTCTAATGGGCCTCTTTTTAGGCCTGGTC
>JBCBZE010000185.1:0-6990 GCA_039815505.1 Bacteroidota bacterium
AAAGCCAAAGACAGTACCGCCTTTGCATATGACACACGTTTTTGGGCATTAACGCCATTCTATTTTTTGGCACAGCCTTTTGTTCTTGATGGGGCTGGCGTCAACTTGGAACTTTTACCCCAAACAACATATAACGATAAATTACAGGATGTGGTAAAAGTTACTTTTGATGCTGGGACGGGAGATGCTCCGGATGATTATTATGTGCTTTATTTTACGGAGGGTACGCATAGATTAAGTGCTATAAGATATATAGTTTCTTACCCGGCTTACTTTAAAAAAGGGGAACATCTACCTGAGAAGTTTATGGAGGTCATTGGAGAAAAAGAGATCAATGGAATTGTATTTCCAACCAATTATAAGACCCATTGGCTTACAAATGAAGAACAACCCGGTGAGCATATTACCAATATCGATGTAAGTGATATACGTTTCATACCTGAATTGGAAAAAGATTTTTTTGATACACCGGATGGGGCTAGAATTATTGAAGGCCTTTAATTGGCTTAACCAGTTAGGTCTAAACTGGCCTGTTGAAATAATACCATCTAATCGGGATGCATTTTTAATAACTCCTGGGGCGTATAAAAACCTTTTTTATCGGCGATTTCCGCTCTAATAACTTTAACGGTTTCAGTTTGTATCACCGAGGCTTTATTTCCAAAGGCATTGCGCACGTAAGTAAGTACCGAAGCAATTTCCTCATCATTGAGCATGCCACCAAAAGCCATCATAGGTACCTGTCCAGAATAGTCTTTTCCCATCACCGTTAGTGGGCCGTAAAGCCCGTTAAGGGATAATTTAATCAGGCGTTCCTCGTTACCCGTTACCCAGTTGGTCTCGATCAAGGGAGGGAAATCCGAAGCTGCGAGACCAGATCCGTTTTCTTGATGACATGTAACACAGAACCCTTCTCGTTCATAAATCTTCTTGCCGTTAAGGAACATCGTTAATTCCTCATCCTTTAGGTGAGAGGCAATAAGTTTTTCGGCAACCTCTTCCGTCCACTCACCGGAAAGTTGGGCCTTGGCAAAATTCATGGAAGGTAACATCCAAGTATCCAAGGGATGATTTTCAGCAATCGCTATGATTTTATTGCCAATCTCTTTTTCCATCCAAGATGCTGCTACAATGGCCTCTAAACGCACTCTGCCATGTGCATCTTTTGCCGCCTTCGCAAGGGCCTCCATATTGTTTATTTGATGCCCTGAGTATCTCGCTACCCGCGTTGCGGCGGCCCTTACTCTATGGTCTTTGGAACCAAGTGCCATTTGTAAAATGTCCTCGTTCACCCTATTTATCCCCCAAGTTACCCATAGGGCCTCCAATATATGATGGGGATAGCGGGGCGAGGCTTTATCCAGCTGTTGTACCCAAACATGAAGTTTTTCAAGCACATCATCTGCATTTCTGCCCCGAAGCTCTCTTCTGCTGCGATACCTGGTACGGTACTCCGGTAGTTTAAGATTATCCAATAGGGTGGTGATATCCGTCCCCGATATCTTAGCTGGTTCTATCAAAGGCCTGGATGGATAGGTAATGCGATAGATTCTCCCGTGGGCATGATCCCGTAAAGGGTCCCGTGCATTATGTTGCATATGTCCTATCAGCATATTATGCCAATCCACAACATATAATGACCCATCTGGTGCAAACTCCATATCCACCGGTCTAAAATTTTTATCGGTACCCTTCAATAAATCTTGTCGATGTTGTGTAACGTAACCGGTGCCGTCTTGCTTTACTTGGTGCTGTTTCATACCAAGAAAACCTATGGAATTACAAATCAATAGGTCACCTTGCACCTCTTCCGGGAAATGGCGACTGTATACAAACTCTAAACCAGCGGTTGGTCTAACCCTATGCGCTTCTTCAATAAGCTCGTCCGTCATAGGATTATTTACGGCGTATCTTGGTTTTAAGGTGCTGGGGGTCATCCAACGAACTTTAGGATTGGAGGTTTCCGCAAAGAAATCCTGCCCCCATTCGTCAAAGGCAATTCCCCATGGATTGGGAATAGCAACTTGTGCCAAGCGTTCCAGGTGTTTCCTTTTGGCGTTATATCTATAAAACCCACCCCCCGTGGCACGGACCGGTCCATAGGGTGTTTCCACATTGGAATGCAAAAAAATACCTTCGGCCATATAAATAGCTCCTGAAGGATCGGCACAGAAAGCGGAAATAGCATGGTGCGTATCATGATCGTCAAAACCACTTAAGACAATTTCCTCGGTATCCGCCTTATCATCACCATCCGTATCAGAATACAATTTAAGATGGGTGCCTTGGGAAACATAAACACCTTCCGGTGCAAATTCAAAACCTATGGGCATATGCAACTTATCCGCAAATATCGTTTGCTTGTCCGCTTTGCCATCTGCATCCGTATCCTCTAGGATAATAAGTTTATCATTGGGTCTGGAATCCCCTGGTCTGTAATGTGGGTAGGAGGGCAGCGTAGCGACCCATAACCTTCCTTTATTGTCGAAGGACAATTGTGCCGGATTGGCGATATCTGGAAATTCTTTTTCCGACGCGAAAAGTTCGATCTTGTACCCCTTGGGAACCGCTAATGTCGCGATGGCATCTTTCCCGTACAAATAATTTGTATTGCCATTGGGGTTACTTGGGTTATAATTCGTTTCAATATCGGGTTGGGGGGTAGTTTTTTCATCTGCTAGGGCAACATCATAGATTTCTCCTTTCGCCACGGCCCATATGGCCGTGTCTCGAATCGCAGTCATTTCCCGTATCTTTTTGAGTTCGGCCGGATAATTATCAATGCCATAGGGTTCAAAACGACGTCCAAAAACATGTACTCCATTGGGAATCTTAAAGTCATTATGCCAAAAAAAGTTTTTTTCCTTTACCGCGTCAAGAATAGCCGTTTTGTTCTCCGGATGGGCAATAGTCTTTTTTCCGAAAACGGTATTGGCCAATAGCCCACCAAATCTTTGGTAGCCGGCATCGTTCATCTGTACGCCATCTATGGTAAGCTCTTCTTTTGATGCAAACCAATCTTTAGAGGGATTAAAGGCATCTACAAAAAGAACTTCCTGCTCCATCGCTATTTCCCGCATTGCCTTTGCATACATTTCCAAATTCTTGTTTTCTTGCTCTCCATTGGGGAGGTCATAACGGGGTGTAAGATTTTCAAAGGCGACAGGGGAAACAAGTACTAATTGAACCTGGGTTTCACCATTATATTTCTGGGCTTTTGTATGTTGTATAAAAGCGGTAAGCTCTTTTTCATAATTGTCCAAACCTGATATTCCCTCAAAGGATTCATTAAATCCGAAAAATGCGATAATAATATCGGCGTTAAGCCGGGAAAGCCATTCATCCGGTGTTTCAAAGTGACCTTCACTTCCGGAATTTTTTGCCATTTCTGTTTGGTAATTTTCGGCCCCTGGAAAGGCCCATGGAGAAGGTCTCCCGGAATGGGGTCGAAATCCCGGGGTATTTCCACCGTCACACATGTTCCTTATATATAATTCGCTTTTTGGATACCTTAAATGCATCTCAGTTTCAAAGTACCCGAAATTTTGCATTCTGGAACATAGATTGTTTCCAAGGAGCACAATATGTGTATTTTGAGATATGTTGAGCTTTTGTTCCCTAGGGTCGGTACAACCAATGACAAGAAATATACAGGTGAAAAGTAAAGCGAAGGCGTTCCGTAGGGTTACTTTCATAAGCACCATTTAAATGGTTGTTAAAGACAAGTTACTAAAAAGCATTATGTAATGGTCTTTTCATTGTTTTAATTTTTTACTTGAAAACTGTCACACTCCTTATCTTTAAATGGTCTAAATGATGGATAACTTATGAAAGAGTCATTGGAAATACTGGTCTCAAAGGCGAATTCCGGGGATAAAATATCCTTGGAAACCGTGATTTTGGAAATCAGGGACCTAGTATATAATCTTTCGTTGCGCATGTTGCTTTATCCAGCGGATGCCGAGGATGCTACTCAAGAAATATTGGTAAGAATTGTGACCCGTTTAAGCACCTACAGACAGGAAAGTAAATTCACTACTTGGGTATATAGGGTGGCTACCAATTATTTATTGACCGCGAGAACTAAAAAAACGAAGGAATTTGTAATGCCTTTTGAAGATTATGCCGTGCTCATAGATACAGGTCAATCCCATACGATCAACTATACCCAAAATCGGGGAGAGCAATTGTTATTGGAGGAAGAGGTAAAGGTAAGTTGTACCCATGGAATGCTATTGTGTCTTAACGAAACGGGAAGAATGGTATATATTCTTGGGGAAATACTTGAATTTAACAGCATGGAAGGCGGTGAAATTTTGGAAATAACCCCAGGGAATTTTAGAAAACACCTTTCACGGTCCAGAAAAAAACTTCGAAATTTTTTGCAATCCAAGTGCGGATTGGCCAATCCAAATAATCCATGCCGATGTACTAAAAAGGTAGATTATTTAATAAAACAGGATATCATTGATCCAGAATCCTTGAAGTTTGCTGATCATGGTAAACGTAGTATGGAACTGATCAACACCATTGATTCATTAGAGAGATCGGCGGCAATTTTTCGTTCCACACCTCAATTTTCCACCCCTGAAGCTATCATATTAAAAATGAGGGAAACAATAAACTTGCTATAAAATGACATCTATATTGGATACAAAAAGGTTTCTCATAGTTACTTTAATAACAAGTATTTGGATAAACGTCTCCGAAGTGTTTCGGTATTTTGTTTTGGTAAGGCCAAGAACAAGGGCCTTTTTTAATGGAAGACCGGGTATTGCCGAAATGGACTGGTTTATCTTCGCTATTTGGGGGTTATGGGACATGCTGCTCTCCGCTGTCGTGGTTCTTTCCTTTTGGCTGTTTGCCAAGGTATTTGGAAATACGGGGCAAAGTGTGTTGGCCTCCGGCACGTTTTCATGGATATTTCTTTTTGTACTATTCTGGATGGCAACGGCCAATATGGGACTTTCGGATTGGCAAATACTATGGATAACGCTACCTCTAAGTTGGTTAGAGATGGTATTGGCAAGCTTTATCGCTTCAAAACTCTACAAAAAAACCTTCTAATGAAATCTATATGAAGACACCAAAAATAGTCCCCGTTCCGGAAAAAATGCAAAAATATTACGGTAGCGGTCGTATGCTACATCCCGAGCTGGAAATGGTAAAAGATGTTATCAATAACATCCCAAAAGGGAAAGTAGCGACCCTGAATGAATTGACCCGTAAACTTGCCGAAGTCCACGGCGCCGATGTCACCTGCCCCATGCGTACGGGAAACCATCTAAAGCGAATTTCCAAAAATATGGATTTGGATACAACAGCTGTTTCAATTCCATTTTGGCGTGTAATACGCACCAATGGGATGATGATGAAAATCGATAATTACGAGTTCTGGGCCATAGTTTTAGAGAAAGAAGGTTTTGTATTGGAATATATGGCGGACAATATCATAAAGGTCATAGTGCCCAAAGATCAACTTTACAGCTTTTAAGCGTGCTAAGATCAGTGTTGTACACAAGCCGTGGCAGCACCAATAATCCCAGCCGTATTTTCTAAATGTGCCGGGATAACCGGAGTTTCCAACGTAATTTGATCTTTAAATTGTTCCCAGTGCTTGGAGGTGCCCCCTCCTACAATAATTAAATCGGGAGCATTTACAAGCTCTACATATTCCAGAAACTTATTAAACCGTTTGCCCCATTTTTCATAAGAGAGGTTTTCCCGTTCTTTTGCGGAAGCGGCCGCCCATAATTCTATTTTTTCGTATTTCTTGTAGGGTATTTGTCCCAGTTCAAAGTTGGGGATCAATTTGCCGTTTAGAAAGGCACCGCTGCCCAGACCGGTTCCCACGGTTATCATGATCACCAAGCCCCTTACGTTTTTGCCTACGCCGTAGTTCATAGCGGCATAACCGGCAGCATCTGCGTCGTTTATGACCGTAAAGGTCTGTCCGGTTGCCTGGGTAAATAACATTTCAACGTTAACGCCTACCCATTTTTTATGAAGATTGCCCGAAGATTTACAGATTCCTTTTTTGATGACCGATGGAAATCCACAACCCACAGGACCTTTGTAGTTAAAATGTTCAACGATTTGGGCGACCACAGTAGCCATTTCATCGGGTTTTCTAGAAGGTGGCGTTGGTATCCGATATCGGTCTGTCAACATCTTTCCTGTTTCAATATTTATGATACCTCCTTTGATACCAGATCCTCCTATGTCTATTCCTAGAACTTCCATTAAAATAGTTTATGGTTGATTTTAGCTGCGGCAAAGAAACGAAAAACATTTTGGAGAAAGAAGTTGGTAGGCCTTGTAGTGTTAAATAAGCTCCCCTTTTTCTTTTAGAAAATCGAAAATTAACTTGTCCACGTCCGCTATTTTTTCATAATCCTTATAATTGAGCCATACCATTTCCGCTATCTCCGAATCTGGTTTAAGAATGCCCTGATAACTCCCATAATAGCAGGTCATTCTGACGATTATTCCATTTTTATGCCCATCGGCCTGCGCTTCAAAAATCCGTATGTATTCTAGAGAAGCTGGGTCCAAGTCAACACTGAGCTCTTCTTTTATTTCCCGTATAAGTGCTTCTGCATCGGATTCCCCTTCTTCCCTTTTACCCCCGGGGATATAATATTTTTCCTTTCCCTTGCTTCTGGTGCTAAGGATTTGTTGATCAACGATGTGTATCCAGGCCAGTTTATCTATAATTTCATCGGTAGGTTCTATATAATAATCAATGGAATCCAGGGAGTGATTTGGGTCTATGGCATTCAATATCCCGTCCACAGCTCTTCCGAAACCATTTAACGTTCCCAATTTTACATTTCTTCCCATGGCACTTGAAATGGTTTCATCACGGTTTCCAAATGTATATCCTCCTTTTTTGATCCATAACAGATTTAGCAAATGTTGCATGAGTACGTTGCCCAGTTGATCAATGGAAACGGCAATTTTAAGCATGTACTCGCCCAAGCCCCTTAT
>JBCBZE010000271.1:0-4878 GCA_039815505.1 Bacteroidota bacterium
AAGATGTGGATGATTGGTGATCACTTTTCGGATAAAATCGTCGTACCCTAGAAAGGCATAGTTAAAGATATCCAAGCGGGCACCTTTGGAGACCAATAGGTCGGCAATATCTCTTCTCCCCATATGGGAGGCACCGCCTATAGCAGTCTCAAAATCCCCTTTTTTCCCTTGATTGGTGCAATTGAGCAATAGAGGGGTGGCTTCAACAATCTTCTTGGTCTCGTCCAGGTTTTTGTGTGCGGCAAAAACAAATTCCCTAATTGCTTCTTGATCAAACCCATCCTTAGGGATGTCCTGGGTACCGGCAATAATTACACCAGGTGCGGAAAGTGCCACACCTCCTACGACCAGACCCTTTTTAATAAATTTCTTTCTATTCAAAATAGTACAAATTAAAAATGGTAGTTGTTATGATATAAATGACTATAAATTTCTCCATTATCCAAAGTAAAATAGGTGTTTTGTCGTAAAGATGATCACTGCTGTCGTGAAAATACAGGAGGCGATAGTTCTAAAACTTAGAAGAAACTCTAATATGGGTTTTTAACCATTCTGTAACCACCGGCCCAACCTACCCAATTTTTTAAGGAGGCATACTTTTCCCTTTGAGGGGATTCATTCTTCAAGGCCGTACTGTTGTTGGAAACTAATTTAGCATCTTTCATGATATGTCCTAAGTTTTATTATTAAGACGATCTATACCATGGAAATGGGACAAATTTTTTATTTTTTTGGGCAGATACTTGTATAAAAAAACCTACCCTTTAAAAGAAAAGGCAGGTGAAGTTCCGTTCTAAAATATAAACTTATAAGGTTCTTAGGTATTCTGCCAAGGCCCTTGCATCTTGCTCGGAAAGGTTCTGATTCAACATAATGGCATTGTTATATTCTTTTAACAAAGCCTTCGCTATGGGGTCTTCCTTAATCATTTCGGTAGGGTTCAACATCATATTCATAACCCATTCCGGACTCCTTCGTTCGTAAACACCGGCCATCGCTGGACCAATCATGCGTTGATCGGCAAGGTGACAAGCGGTACATATAGCTTTGAATTTTGCTTCACCTTCCGCAGCTAATTCTGTATTGATCACATCATCAAATGTTACCGATGTAATAGGGCCAATACCTTTATTGCTCAAATCAATAGGAACTTCCTCGGTATCAGCAGTCTTGGCTTCTTTTTTAGTACGACTCACTTCAAAACCGTCTTTCTTTTCTTCTTTTTTCTCGCCGCAGCTCAGCATCATGGAGAACGATGCAAGTACTATATATATTTTCTTCATAGGGAGTTGTTTATGCCTACTAATATAAGAAATACGTAAACTTAAAGGGACTCTTCCAAAAATTTTAATGCTCTTTTTTCGGTATAACTAATATTCTGGGTATCGTAAAACCCAACATGACCTCCATAATTTGGGACTTCTAAGTATAAAGAATTGTTTTTTTTGGCCTCTAAAAAAGGAAAGCATTCCGGCCCTAAAAAAGAATCGTTCCGGGCGTTGATAATCAATGTGGGGATGTTGATATTGGGGAGAAATTGCAAAGAACTACATTGGGTATAATAATCGATCGCATCTTTAAAACCGTGTGCCTTACTGGTATAAATATCATCAAAATCCTTTAAAGTGATTACGTTTTTTATATCGGTTTCGGTAATTAAATCGGGAAAGCGTTGTTGTTTAAGTTGTAACTTTTCGATCAAATGTTTTTTAAAACGTTTGGCATAAAGTATATTCTTTGGTTGTAATAATTCTAACAGTGAACTGTGAAGGTTACAGGGGGCGGATATGGCTACAACACCCCTTATTTCATTGGGGATTTCCCTTCCTTCACCCAAATATTTCAAGGCCATATTTCCACCTAGGCTAAAGCCTTTTATAATTATTTCCGTATATTTTTTGTGTTCTAGAATGTGCTGTACAACTGCTTCCAAGTCCTCTGTAGCACCAGAATGGTAGGAGCGAAAAAGGCGGTTGGTTTCCCCGCTACAACTTCGATGATTTACAGAGCATGCATCAAAACCAAATTGGTTAAAAAGTTTGGCACTACCTGTAATATAGGGTCTTTGCGCATTCCCCTCCAGTCCATGCAACAGAATAATGATTTTTTTGGTGCGTTTGGGAGCATAGCTCCAATCCAGGTCCAAAAAATCCCCATCTGCAAGTTCTATACGTTCCCGCTGCTGGGTCAGGCCATCTACTTTTCGAAAGATACCCGCATAAATAGTGGATAGATGCCCATTTTTGAAGAGTAAGGGAGGATTGTAATCTGAAGATACCAGTGGCATTAGTACAGAATATTATCCTTAGGCTCAATGGCATTTGGAAGGTTTTCCTCATCCAACATATCCCTGAGATCAATTTCAATAGTTCTACAAAGTGCTGTCATAGGGACATCGTTAATGCGACCTTCAAAAGGATCTTCGCTATTGTCCCCTATAATTTCCATAGTGGTAAAGATCCATGAGATCAATACGGAAAATGGAATCATCAAAAAAACATACCAAGCTTCAACACTTCCTATGGTCGCCATGGAATCGTCCTCAAAAACATCGAGCAATCCAAAGGGTAAAAGCAAAACAAAAATCCAAGTAAACACCTTGGAGAAGTAACCATATTGTCTTGGAAAGGGTGTGTTTTTAATACGTTCACACTTTCCCTGAAGATTATAGAATTCCTCTAATATCGATTGCATTTGATCTTCTTGAAAGCCGTCTATAATTCCTTTTTTCTTTAATTCCACGACATCCATAGCTTGATTTTTCACCAAATGCGTTGCAGGGTTTATACGCTTTTTCAAATCACTGAATTCGCGCATACTTACATAATTATATGCTTCATTACAGGAGATGTTTCGCTCACCATGTTTGTCAAAGATTTTTTCTACGGATCTATTTTCCTTCAGCGACCACCATTTCGGCTGCCGTAATTGAACCCGTAATGCATTGAGCCAAGCAATATGTCTATGTATCATTTGTGAATGCATTTTTTTGTTGTATTCACTATCATCGGATTGGACAAAACTTAGTACTTGAATCCCCCAAGTACGACTATAATTAACGATGCCTCCCCATATTTTTCTGCCCTCCCAGAAGCGATCATAGCTTTGGCTATTTTTAAAGCCGATATAAAAGGCTACGGCAATTCCGATGACACTCAGGGGTTGAAAAGGGATGTTCATAAAATGCCACTCTAAAAAGTGGTATATACAAAATATAGCTGCGGAATAAAGGATGAAAAAAATAAGGTTTTTCCAAGCATATTTAATAATTAGGCCCCAGCCGATATTTCTTTTAATATACATATGCGTATTTTTTTGGTTATTATTTAGGGTAGGTTTCCAAGAGTCGATGTTGCCCTTCAATAGCGGATCTGAATTCTGACTTTAAAGTATCTACCAACTCGGAAACGCTCGTTGTGTTTTCTATGGTCGTAACCCCTTGGCCTGCGGACCAGATAGTTTTCCAAGCTTTGGCCTCTGTGTCCAATTCCTTTCCGAAATCTATTTTGGTATCGCGTTTTAAATCTTCCTCGGTGATGCCGGCAGCCTTTAAGCTAGCACCTAAAAAGTTGGCATGGACCCCGGAAATGGATGCTGTGTAAACCACATCACTGGCTCCTGCCTCGATAATCATTTTACGGTATTCTTCCGGCGCCTTGCTTTCTTCCGTGTTAATGAAACGGGTCCCCATATAAGCCAGGTCAGCACCCATTTGCATAGCTGAGGCAATGTCTCTTCCCGTGCTGATGCAACCAGAAAGTATGACGGTTTTATCATAGAATTTTTTGATTTCGGCCACTAGGCTCATGGGGTTAATGGTCCCCGCATGCCCGCCGGCACCGGCAGCTACCAAAATTAAACCGTCCACTCCAGCTCCGGCCGCTTTCTTGGCATGTCTTTTCTTGATAACATCGTGAAACACTAATCCGCCATAACTATGGATGGCTTCAACAACTTGTGAAACCGCTCCCAAGGAAGTGATGATCAATGGTACCTTGTGTTTAATGCAGAGCTTTAGATCGGCCTCCAATCTGGGATTGGTTTGGTGCACAATAAGGTTTACCCCAAAAGGTGCCGCTTTTTTACCGGTTTCTTCTTCGAACTTTTTTAAGGCCCCTTTAATTTCTATTAACCACTCCTCGAACCCTTCACTGGTACGTTGGTTTAAGGCCGGGAAGGTTCCTACGATACCATTTTTACAACATTCAATGACCAATTGGGGGCCAGAAATGAGGAACATAGGCGCTGCAATAGCGGGTAAGGAAAGATTTTTTATAAAAGTTGCTTTTTTGGTCATGGTGTCAAGTTTTTATCGGATTTAAAAATAGGGATAATAGTTCACTTCTAAAACAACGTCGTTTTAAGTGATTTTTGCTCTTTTGCCAAAACTAATTAAGACGTGGGTTTTGGGCGTTTACTAGCTAAATAAACACCGAACAAAACAAGGGATGCCGCAAGTATTTTGATAGGGGTTAAACTGTCCTTTCCGGCAATCAATGCAAAAAGAATTCCGATCAAAGGTTGCACATAGGTAAAGGCGCTTACCGTTGAAGCTTTTAGTTGTGTCAAGGCAAATACATTGAACAAATAGGTCATGAAGGTCGTACCTATGACCACAAATGCTATGGCACCAATAACGTTCAGGGGAAGTTCTGTCCATTGTATTTGGGAGAATTCTGAAAAAGTTATGGGAAAGTTGATAATAACGGCCATAGTGAACATCCATTTCATTAGCGTAAACGGATGATATTTTTCAATCAGTTTTTTAGCTAGTATAAGGTAAGTTCCAAATGCCGTCGCATTTAGAATAAACAATGCGTTTCCCAAAGGAATATTAGGGGCATCTGACCGTATTTCCGCTCCAAAAAGGATAAGTGC
>JBCBZE010000270.1:0-4888 GCA_039815505.1 Bacteroidota bacterium
AGCCGCCCTTGTAGGGACCTATTTTCTGGGCATGAAATTGTTAAACTGGATATTTATTATTTTAACCTTGGTAAAGGCCTATTATATTGCCTGGGATTTTATGCATTTGCGCGACGAAAAAAGCGCGCTGAGAAGAGCAATAGTGTGGACCCCCATTTTTTTGGTGCTATATCTTGTCTTTATTCTTCTTTTTGAAGCGGACTATATTTATAATGTCTATAAAGAAGGCTTTGTGGCATGGGACTTCTAACGTATAATTAACAGAATAAAAAGACGGTATAACAACCGTCTTTTTTATTTTTGTATACATTGGACATGCGCTTACCTGTTAGAGGTATTTAAGGAATTTAACATCGTTTTTTTGAAAAAGACATTTGTTTTAATCGTACTTTTTGTTCTGCCCTTAGTGGCCTATCTTTTTTTTGCTTCCGGAGTTAATAATTTCGGAAAACTACCCACATTGACCCAGAAGGTGCCAGAACTTACCTCCATGGATGATACCATTGCGCTTCAGGATAAAATCACCATTTTAGGGTTTCTAGGAAGGGACGTGCAACTCAAAAAGGGGAATGCCTTTAACCTTAATCAAAAGATTTATAAGCGTTTTTATGAATTCAATGATTTTCAAGTGGTCATGGTAATGCCCAAAGGAACGGAGGAGAAAGTGGAGGAGCTAAAAAAGGAGCTTGGGGATTTGACGGATATTAAGGGATGGAAGTTTGTGTTTGGCGAGGATAACAAAGTCACTGATTTTTTTAATGGATTAAAAACAAATGTAACTTTGGATAATACCTTGGGCACTCCCTATGTTTTTATAATCGACAAGGATAGAAACTTACGGGGTAGACCAAAAGATGAGGACGAGGGTATTAAATATGGGTTCAATACCATATCCGTAGCTGAATTGAACAATAAAATGGAAGATGACGTAAAGATAGTTCTGGCAGAATATAGGTTGGCCTTAAAGAAGAACAACGCTGATCGAAGCAATAAGAAATGAAAAAAAACAAATACACATATATATGGGTGTCCCTTGTGGTTTTGGTATTTGGAATCATTTTTATACCTAGGATCGTTGATCGGGTGAAAAGCGGAACTATTGTTGAAAACGATCGTATCACCGCAAAAGAACTAAAGGCGGAACTGGCCTATGTTACCATTGGGAATAAAAGGCGAAAAGTACTTCCGTTTACATTTTTGAATCAAGATAGTTTGTTAATAAGCGATACCGATTATCTTGGGAAGGTGTACGTAGTGGAATTTTTCTTTACTACTTGTCCTACCATATGTCCCATTATGAACAAGAACTTAGTGGAGCTTCAGGAAGATTTTAAGGAATTTGAAAATTTCGGAGTAGCATCTTTTACCATAAATCCCGAGCACGACACGCCCAGGATTTTAAAGGAGTATGCGGAAAACTATGGTATTACGAATTTAGATTGGCACCTGTTAACGGGCGATAGGGAAGAAATTTATGATTTGGCCAATCGCGGGTTTAATATTTTTGCTGCCCAAGTGCCCAATGCACCGGGAGGTTTTGAGCATTCCGGAATGTTCGCTTTGATAGATAAACAAGGTTATATACGATCCAGATCGGACGATTTTGGGAACCCCATAATATATTACAGGGGTACCATCAGCGAAAAGGAAGGCAAAAACTCCCAAGGTGAAAAGGAACAGATTTCCATCTTAAAAGAAGACATCAAAAAACTACTGCAAGAATAGTATGGATACCATTGCGATAAAAGAAAAAAAATTCAACAGGATCATCACCTTGGTTTCTATCATTGTTCCCGTGGTGGTAGCTATATTGTTTGGCGTAAAAATTCCCAATGTGGATAGATTGGGGTTTTTACCCCCTATTTACGCGGCTATCAATGGAGTTACGGCGCTACTGTTATTGTTGGCGGTATGGGCCATTAAAAACGGAAAGAGAAGATTGCATCAAAATGTAATGACCACCTGTATTGGTCTTTCCGTATTGTTTCTACTTATGTATATTGCATACCACATGACTTCGGAGTCGACCACCTTTGGCGGCGAAGGGGTCATAAAATACGTATATTTTGTAATATTGATATCGCACATTGTGCTATCCATAGTTATTATTCCTTTGGTATTAAAAACATACGCTCGGGCATATTTAGGGAAGTTCGAAAGCCATAGAAAACTAGCTAAGATTACGTTTCCTATTTGGTTGTATGTTGCTATCACCGGCGTAGTGGTCTACTTAATGATTTCTCCGTATTATGTGAATTGATTTTGATATTCCCAAAAGCGGCCCAAAGAGGTTTGTAAGATGAAAAAAAAACAGGTTATTTTAATAGTGGTAATAGTATTGCTACTTCCTCAATTTTCGGATGCACAATGTGCTATGTGCCGAGCCGTGCTGGAAAGTGAGGAGAATACATCTGCGGCCGAGGGCGTAAATAATGGCATTGTCTATTTAATGGCGATACCTTATGTGCTGGTGGCTGGACTGTTCTATTTCATTTATAAAAAAATGAAGACCTAAGGAAAAAGTTTTAACACTTTTTCACATTTAAGGCTGTAACAATATTATTTTTTGACAGTCTTATGATAATACAGCCCATGGGTTGTATTCATCATCAATCAAAAACCAACCATATGTTCGATATCGAAAGATGGCAGGAAATCTTTGATACGATTCGTAAAAACAAATTGCGAACGTTTCTGACCGGCCTTTCTGTAGCTTCCGGAATATTCATCCTTGTAATTTTGTTGGGTTTTGGGCAAGGTATGCAAAATGGTATTGCCAAGGAATTTTCCGCCGACGCAAGTAATCGCGTTTGGGTATGGACCAGGGTTACCACAAAAGAGCATAAAGGGCTTAATCCCGGACGTAGAATTCAACTTAAAAATGAGAACCATGCCTATATCACTTCCAAGTTTGCGGATAATTTAGACCGGAAATCGGCGGTATTCCGAATCAGGGATGTTTTGGTAAATTATGAGGGTGAATCCATTGGATACGCCGTGCAAGGGGTATCTTCCGGTTATCAATTCATAGAAAACGAATTTATGTCCCAAGGTCGTTTTATCAATGAAAATGATGAACAAAGCGTTGCTAAAATCGCTGTGATAAGCAACAAGATCAAAAGAGAGTTTTTTAAAGATGTAGAAGATCCGTTACAGGAGTATCTCGATATTTCGGGAATAAAGTTTAGGATTGTGGGTATTTATGGAGACCCGGGCGGTGAGCGTGAGGAAGATCGTATTTTTATTCCGATCACAACGGCACAACGGGTGTTTAATGGAGCGGACAGGGTAAATAATCTATCCTATACCTTACAACCTGCAGCCAATTTTGAAGAAGCGGTGGCCCAATCCATGAAGTTTACGGCCGATATGAAGGGCTATCTACAAGAAGCCCATACGGTTGCTCCCGATGACCCCAGTGCCATTAATGCATTTAACACCTTGGAGGAGGCAAAAAGATATTTTGGTTTAACGGGGAATATTAAATTTTTCTTTTGGTTCGTGGGTATATGCACCATTATCGCAGGTGTGGTAGGGGTAAGCAATATTATGTTGATCGTGGTCAAGGAACGTACCAGGGAAATAGGGATCCGTAAAGCCATGGGGGCCCAACCATGGGCCATCATTGGTATGATACTGCATGAATCTATTTTCGTGACGGCCATTTCAGGTTTTACCGGCCTTATATTCAGCATGGGGCTGTTAGAACTTTTGGGACCGCATGTGGAGGTGGATTATATCGTTAATCCCTCGGTTAATTTTAATGTGGCGATTTCTACCGTTTTCGTACTTATTTTTGCAGGTGCCTTAGCCGGATTTTTTCCTGCTTGGCGAGCGGCTCGGGTTCAGGTCATAGAAGCACTAAGGGACGAATAAAAAATGATAATCAAATACTATGTTCAATAGAGATCGTTGGAAAGAAATTTTGGAAGTGCTTACCGGTAATTGGTTCAGGACGGTATTGACGGCCTTTGGGGTATTTTGGGGAATATTGATATTGATTATCCTTTTGGCGGCGGGAAAAGGTCTTGAGAATGGCATAAAACAGGATTTTGGGGATATTGCGACCAATACCATGTTCGTTTGGTCCCGTAATACCACCAAAAGCTACAAAGGCCTGCCCAAGGGCAGGGAGTATGAGTTTAAGCTTAAGGATGTACAGGCCATAAATGATCAAGTACCCAATTTGCGGTTTATTTCCCCCAGAAACCAACTAGGTGGTTTTCGTAGCGGTAATAACGTGATCCGGGGTTTAAATTCGGGGGCTTATAATATCTACGGTGATTATCCGCAAATCATAAAACAAGAACCTATGACCATTACGTCCGGTCGTTTTATCAATGAATCGGACATAAATGAGAAACGGAAAATAGCGGTCATTGGGGAAGGGGTTAAAAGCGACCTTTATAATAAAGGGGAAAAGACTTTAGGAACCTATATTAAGATACAAGGGGTGAATTTTATGGTCGTAGGCACCTATAAAAAGAAAACCACCGATGGGGACGGTGAAGAGGCACAGAACCAAATATTTGTTCCGTTCACCTCCTTTTCCCAAGCTTTCAATAGAGGGGAGGATGTAGGATGGATGGCTATTACCGCAAACGATGGCACATCCATAACCAGTGTAAAGGAAAGGATAGTGGATGTATTGAAACAGAACCACAAGGTGCATCCGGAAGATCGGCGTGCTGTTGGTTATTTTGACCTCTATGAACAATACAATAGGGTAGAGAGTCTCTTTGGCGCTATGCGATTAATAGCATATTTTGTAGGGATATTGGTGCTGCTGTCAGGTATTATCGGTGTTAGTAATATAATGTTGATCGTGGTCAAGGAGCGTACCAAGGAAATAGGCATACGAAGGGCCTTGGGAGAACATCCATGGTCC
>JBCBZE010000038.1:0-16638 GCA_039815505.1 Bacteroidota bacterium
ATAAACTTAATTTCTACTTTTTGTTAATGTTCTGAGGTAAATATGTGGAAAAAGAATTTTAAACCATCCAACGGCCCATACCATTGGTGCTCGTAATGGGAAAAATTTCCGTGAAAATTTAATATGGGACTGGAAATCGAGCCCTGTCGGACTCAATAACTTCTTTTTTCTTTCCTTCAGGGTCATTTTGGCAAATCCGTCATACATATCCCTATGGTCATTGATACAGTTCCCACAGTATTGGGGAGCAATCAAAACGGGTATGTTCTGTTCTACGGCCATTAGGGTATAATCATAATCGGCTTTTCCATGGGCGTACCCTTCCGATAGAATCCCGATGCGATCTACTACGTCTGCCGTAGCCATCATAATGTTGGCATTGCCCAAGTGACATGGTTGAAAACTTCCATTGGGGGATAAACGTTCCTTGGTGTATAAAAATCTATTTTTTAGTACGGAACCACTATAGGTTAGTTTACCGGTATTTTGATCTTTGGTAGCTCCTATGTATATACCTGATTGTCCATATTCTTTGATGCAATGTGTATGGGTCGCTATCAATTGATCGAACACATGGGGATAAACATCCGTATCATCGTTTAACAACAGATATGCATCATATTTTCCCTTCAATGCCTCTTTCCATGATTTTCTCATGCCTTCCGCCCAAAAAAGTTGGCCATTGCCCTCCTGGATATAGACATCCGGATAGGTTTGTTTCACTGCTAAACCGGTTCCATCGGTGGAACCATCATCTGTAAGAAAAACATCCAGTTCAAAAGATTCCCCGTCTTTAAAAGTATCATACGCGCCGTAAAGTGCTTTTAACGCTTTAAGGGTTTTCTCTTTTCTGTTATGACAGGTATATAATGCTGCTATTTTTTTCATAGACCTCTAGACAATTGAACGGCTATAGTATAACTAGCGTTTAAAGATATTATTTTATTATGAGTAGGGTTAATGATCATTGAAGTTTCTGAGCACGTTCACAAGGCAATGCAGGGTTGGTTTTACCATATTCCATTAATATCACTATACTGTTAACAATTCTCTTCCTCAACACTTTATACTAGATGAATTCATGTGAAGTAGCTTTCCCAATTGTGCTGCTCCGGCTCCTTGAAATTCTACTATATTGAACCAAATACGCTTTAAGGATGCCTTGAAACAAACAATAGGTGGTGAATGCGAAAATGGAGCCCTCCAAGACAGGTTCAACAAAGAAAAACAATAAGGTAGCAAATGTAAAAAGCATAAAAGTGGTATTAATACCCGTATTGTTTCCCTTTAGTTTATATATATTCCTAAGTGTTACAAGGTTCATAATATTAAAGATCAGTAAAAAAACCAAAGGAATCAATCCAGAAACCTTTGCTGCATCCAGCCAAAGGTTATGGGAATAATGTTTTGAGGTCCACCCAAAAGGATGCGTAAAGAGTTTGGATACCGCATCTTCCCAGAGCTCGGTCCTGCCACCTGCACTCGTTGAACTGGAGGCATAAGGGTCTTGCAAGCGCTGACCTAAAACAGAAAAAAATTCGAGATCTAGGTTTAAAGGAAAAAACTTTATAATAACAACGGTTATGGCCGTCAACCAAAAAACGATTTTCAAGTTTTTTAGTATAGACTGTTGAATGAAGATGGATACAAGTGCAAACACAAAAGTCAAAGCGGTAATGGCAATGGCCGTTCTACTCCCTAACCTAAAGGCACCCAATAGCGAGAGTACATAGATAAGCGATAAGCAAACAATAAAGGTTTTGCTTAATTGATTTCGAAATGAAACTATAACGCCAGGTATTAACATATTATATCGTAAAGATCCTGCCATTCCCGTGGCCAGAACACTTTCGCCGCTCCAAAATACCGCAATATTTCTGCTGGTTTGCCCAAAACCTCCTTTGATTATGTTTAACCAAACGGATATCAAGGATGTTAAGGAGTAGGTAATTCCGATAGCCAATAAGAGGGTGACAATCTGTTTTTTGGTCATACCTTTAACCACCAAGACTTTTCCCAACAAATAAAAAAAGCATGGAAATATGATTTGCATAACCAGAAATTGAAACCCTTTATGATCCCCCAATGCGTTGAACGCGGTATAGGTAACACTAAAAAGCAATAAAAAAAGAAAGTCCCTATCTAGACCATTGTATAAATTTTGTTTCTTAAGGACAACACATACCACAAATAAGAGATAGGCAAAAATATGCGCCATTAAAAAGGCTCTAAAAAGATGTAGCACCAGAAGCAATATGATTAAAACACCTACTTCGTTGATATATTTTTTTAATGTCATCCTTAATAATATTTTAGCTAGCGCCTACGTGTTGGCGGAACTTAGCTATATCGGTAAAAGCGTCTGCGTTTTTAGCTATCCATTCTTCATCTTTACTCCACCATTTTAGGTCTAAGAGGAATTTTATTTCATCTGCTGTGAAACGATTTTTAATAAATTTTGCCGGTACGCCTCCCACAATGCTATAGGCCGGAACATCTTTCGTCACAAGTGCGTTCGAAGCTATAATTGCCCCATCTCCGATACTAACTCCGTCCATTAAGGAAACGCCCGCTCCTATCCATACATCATTGCCTATACGAATTTGATATTTTCCATTGGGATCCAAAGGTTGTTCAAATTCCTCAAAAAGCTGTTCGCTCACATAAGAAAACCCAGATTGCCCTCGAACGGAAAAAAACGCAGGGTGTGTACTTACGAAGTCACTACTGGGGTGTTTTCCAAAAACGCATTTTACATCGGGGCCTATGGAAGTATACTTTCCTATTTCCACATTTCTCAGTACGGTTCGTTCCCCAATATAGGATGCAAACCCGATATGTGATGAAATAAGGAGGGCGTTTTTCGAAAGAGCGTTATACCCCCCATAACTATTGGATTTATTTATGGTCACATTTTTTCCAATGCGTAAATCATATTTTTTTGCCAAATGGACTTTATAAAATCCTAGGAAGATTTTTTTAAACAAATTCTTCATGCTTAGTAGGTTTGCTATATGTTTTTTATGAATCTTGCGGGGTTGCCTGCCCAAATTTCCCCGTCCGGTACGGACTTGGTAACAACTGAACTGGCGCCAATAATGGATTTGGTTCCTATAGTGACCCCTTTTAGGATTATTGAATGTGCTCCGATGAATGCATAATCTTTAATTACAACAGGTTTACTTACGGGAATATCTTTGGTCTTGTCACAGCGTTGTAAATAATCCAATGAATGAAAATCGGTATCGTAAATTTTAGTACCTCCACCTATCCTCACATAATCCCCAATTTTTATATGGTTTCGGCATACAATGGTAGTATTTGATATGCCCGTAAAATCGCCAATTTCAAGGGAGGCCCCTTTATTGACCGAGAATACCGTTCTCAAATCCCCTCCTATAGGATTGTATCTTGCCCCGGAATTTATCTTCACCTGTTTTCCTAATTTTATGAGACCACTTTTATAAATTCTGAGCTTACCATTAATATGTGGTTTCTCTTTGTATTTTATATTCTTGAATTTAAATAATACATGGTGGTAGGCAGTATTGCCTATGGACATAATTGCAAGTATTGATCTATATATGAACACCTAAGCGTATTAAATGAATTAAGAAGTTGAATTTTTTGATTAAACCATATTATGGAACGTCTAAGTTAAGAAATTGAAAATTATCCATTTAGGGTATTATCTTAGTTGAAAAGATTTCCGAATTTTCCAAAACGAGCGGAAACAAATGATTTCAAAAAACGACTATCGGTCAACTTTTCATAAAATGTCATCCAATTAAATATTTTTTTAAAGAAAAGGTTATCCACTTTTTGATTGGCATGTAAAATAAGCGGATGTGCCAAAGGAAAATCAATATCATTTTCCATTATCTGTTTCCCTCTGGAATTACCTGTATGTGTAGCTCCGTCACCAAAACCTATGTTTTGAATTAGATTTTGGCTGGGAGTAGCGAGTAAGGCATTGTTGGCAAAGCAAGAGAAAATCCATTGATAGTCCCAAGCATCTAATTTATCTTGGTAGGAAATCTTAGCCCTTTCCACGATCTGTTGGTTGGCAATTTTGTTATCTAGCTTTTTAAGCACCATGGGATCATTAAGAAAATCATCGAAATTTGTTAGCATACTTAAATGGGTCTGCCACCGGTTTCTCCAGGACGCCCAACCCCAAGTCATAAAAAAATGGCTAAAATAATAACTATTTTCAATCTCAATTTCTGGTTGCAGATTAGTCCCGGATATTCCCCATACCCGTAAATCATGTTCGTACTTGTGTAGTAGTTCTGAACAATACTTAAAAAAACTTAATGATGGTAGACAATCATCCTCTAGAACGATGCCCTTTTCCTCTTGTTCAAAAAACCATGTAATAGCGGTTTGTGGACTATATTTGCATCCCAAATTTTTCTCATGGAACAAGGTTTTAACTTCACAATCCCAATCCACATTTTCAATAATATAATTGCGAACCGCGTCCACTTTTGCATCCTCTCCTTCTTTTCCTTGCCTTGGGCCATCGGCCGAAACGTATAGCTTGTTAGGTTTAATTGCCTTTATACGCTCAAAAACCCGAATAGTGGTATCCAACCGAGTGAACACTATAAAAAGGATAGGAATATCGAACGACGGATCAGTGACTTTCATGCAACTATTATCTATTTAAATACCAATTGTATAACATTTCTATACCTACATCAATAGTAACGCTATGTTTCCATCCAAGCGTATTCAATTTATTTACGTCGGTAAGTTTTTTGAATGTTCCATCCGGTTTTTCCGGATTAAAAACCAAATCCCCGGAAAACCCTACCAACTTCTTAATTTGTATGGCCAATGCTTTGATTGAAATATCTTTACCCGTACCAATGTTGATATGTGTATTTCGAATTTCCTGTTGATTTTTGGAATAGGTGTCCGTAAAGTTCCGGTGTTCCATAATGAATACGCTTGCATCTGCCATATCCTCGGACCATAGGAACTCCCGCATTGGTTTACCACTCCCCCAAATTTCTATTTTCACCAAATTTTCTGACCATATAATGCCGTACTTCTTAAGTTGAATCAAAATCTCCTCCTTATCACACGTACCGTCTACTTTGCCTATGGGCAGTAATGTAAGATCTTTTCGAACGGCCTCCCAATTTTGATCCTCCAAAGCTTTGCCCAAATACATTTTTCGTAACAACGCGGGTAGTACATGAGATTTTTCTAAATCAAAATTATCGTTTGGACCATAAAGGTTAGTGGGCATTACGGATATAAAGTTTGTGCCATATTGCAAATTGTAACTTTCGCACAACTTAATTCCGGCTATTTTGGCCATAGCATATGGCTCATTGGTGTACTCTAGAACATCTGTAAGCAAATACTCCTCTTTCATGGGTTGAGGACAATTTTTGGGATAAATACAGGTACTTCCCAAAAATAATAACTTTTTAACCCCATGAACATAGGATTGGTGGATTACATTATTTTGGATCATCAGGTTCTCATAGATAAACGCTCCCCTATAGGTGTTGTTGGCTACAATTCCCCCGACCTTGGCTGCTGCCAAAATCACGTATTCCGGCTTTTCCGACCTAAAAAAATCGATTACCGCCATGGTATCGGTGAGATCTAAATCAGTATGTGTCCGAAATACTAAATTGGTGTACCCCCTTTGCTTAAGATTTTTTACAATGGCACTTCCGACAAGCCCACGATGGCCAGCAACGTATATCTTGGAATCCTTTTCCATAACGCTTTTATTCGAAATAATTCAAAATACGGTACCCGCCGTCTTTTAGGTATTGGTCTTTCCGCATAAGTTTTAAGTCACTTCGCATCATATCCGCTACCAAATCCTGTAGTTTATATTCAGGGATCCACCCAAGTTTATTTTTTGCCTTGGAAGCATCGCCGATCAGTAAATCCACTTCGGTAGGTCTAAAGTATTTTGGATCAACGGCCAATACTTCTTTGCCAATTTCCAATTGATAATCCGGGTTACTACAAGATTTTACAAATGCTTTCTCATTTATTCCCGAGCCCTTAAAATCCAATGTTATACCGGCTTCGGCAAAACTCATCCGTACAAAATCCCTAACGGGAGTGGTCGTACCTGTGGCAATGACCCAATCTTCCGCCTCCTCTGCCTGTAGGATCATCCACATCATTCGAACGTAATCCTTGGCATGTCCCCAATCTCGTTTGGCATCCAGATTTCCAAGATAAAATTTATCTTGAAGTCCCAGTGCAATACGCGATGTGGCCCTAGTAATTTTTCGGGTAACAAAAGTCTCCCCGCGTATGGGCGATTCATGATTGAACAAGATACCATTACAGGCAAAAATATCATATGCTTCCCGGTAGTTTACGGTTATCCAATAGGCGTACATTTTAGCCACTGCATAGGGGCTTCTTGGATAAAAAGGAGTAGTTTCTGACTGCGGTACTTCTTGTACTTTTCCGTAGAGCTCTGAAGTAGATGCTTGATAGATCCGCGTTTTTTTCTCAAGGCCCAAAAGTCTAACGGCATCCAAGATCCGCAATGTGCCTATGCCGTCGGCATTGGCCGTATATTCTGGAACCTCAAAGGAAACTTGAACATGGCTCATAGCAGCTAAATTATAAATCTCGTCTGGCTGTATTTCTTGGATAAGCCTTATGAGATTGGTACTGTCCGTCATATCGCCATAATGCAATATAAAGTTCCTTTGTTCTTCATGGGGATCCTGATATAAATGGTCTATACGATCTGTATTGAATAGGGAAGATCTGCGCTTAAGACCATGTACCTCATAACCCTTTTTGAGAAGAAACTCGCTTAAATAGGCACCGTCTTGCCCTGTGACTCCGGTAATTAATGCTTTTTTCATTGAGATTAAACTAATTCACAATTATTTTATCTGCTACAAAGATGATGAATTGTGAACTAATCTCGAAAAGTTATTGGTAAATATCGACCCAATTCAAATATCATGGCTAAACGTACTATTCCCTAGTATCCTGTAGGGAAAACCGGCTTTAAATGGTTAGATATAGACGAATAAGGGATAGGGAAGTACCTCAAAATGTACTGCCCCATAGCCCTGTTTTAAGGAAAGCACAAACTATTTTGCCCTAACCCCAACAAGCCTTAAAAGGGTGGGAATCAACATAGAAAGGTCCCTGTAACCCGAGGAATACGAGGTGAGTCTTCTTAACTTATCCACATTTAAACGAATTAAAAAAACGGTTATAAGGCTGGGTCGATCAAAGCTGTTTCTTAGAATTTTATGTATGGCATTCATTTTTAGGTCTGGGTGCTCATCTATTTTTTGAATCCCCTCCAACGCTTTCTCCGCAACCCTTACATGCGCATATTTTTCTTCTACTATTTTATCGTGGAATTTTAAATTCTTTGACCTAGAGCGTTTTATAATTTCATGGATTGCCTTCTTGACCCCTTTTTTGGTATGTACCACGAACCCTCCTTCTTTATGGCCCACTACCTCGCATTGGCTATTGTCGCCCCAAGGTGTGCTCATGGTTATCACTGGTGTACCACATAATATGGCCTCGGGAAGCACTAATCCAAAACTCTCTCCTTGTTCGGCAATATGGACCATGACATTCATTGCTGAATATGCTATGGCCAACTTTTGGTCTCCGAGAATTTTGGGTACTATGATAATTTTATTGCGGTAGTTGGATTTTTCGGCTTGTTGTAAAATAGATTCAGGAGCGTTCACCATCAAAAGATAAAGATTGGGAATTTCCTTGGAAAGCTCATCAAACACTTCAACTAATAGCGGAGACCACTTACCAGGATATGACTGACCTATTCTTCCCAATAAAAATGCATCATCGGGAATATTATGTGTATTCCTGAACTCCCTAATCTCATTTTTTTTGGCGGGCTTAAAAGTATCGCATTTCACCGGGTTGGGTACAATGGCCGATGTATACTTTTTACCTCCCCTGAGATTAAAAATCCAAAGCGCCCATTTACTAAGTTGATAGCTTATATCTACATGTGATGCCCATTTTGAGGGTTGGGAAAAGACGTTGGTTTCTATAACCCTACACTGCGGTTGTTTAATGGCTATGAGCGTTTCAATATCAGCCAATTCGGGACCATGGGAATGAATATGAAGCACATCGGGCCGCCAAGTTGCTATTTTTTCAAGATTTGTCTCATTGAGTTCATGATAGATGGTCAATAATTCTTTTACTTCATCGTATCTGGGCCCTAGGCCATAAAGAGCCAAAATACGGGAATCGTGACCCAATGTATTGTAGGCTTCGGCAAAAACCTGGGCCACTCTTTGTGTCCCTCCCTTTCCTAGGTTATCTACGACGGTTAGAATTTTCATTTGGCTAAATTAATAAAAAACAAAGCTTTCATTTTTAAGAAGTAAATCCATCTCGCTTTATTAAAAACAACATCTATAAAGAGGTTAACGAAAATATCCGCCAATAAGGTCGCCCATGCGGCTCCCACTATACCATATCTTGGAATTAGATATAGGTTTAGACCAATATTCATAAGGGTAAGAACCAATTGCTTCATAAAAATAATTTTTTGATGCCCTTGAACCATGATTAATTTATTCGTAATGATTCCCAAATAAGTTACGGGTATGGTCCATATTAGAATCAGAAGCACTGAGGAACTTGAAGCAAATTCCTGTCCATAAAGCAAGTTTACCGTAAACTCTCCTACAAGGCATACAAAAAGGGCCATAAGGCATAATGGATAAAATATGTATCTAATTAGGTTCCCGAGCTTCCGTTTCTCGGAAGAGAAATCAATGGAAACAATTTTCGGAAATATACTTTGCGTAATTACCATTGGGATAAACGAAAACAGCTCTGCAAGTCTAACCCCTACCGCATAAAATCCCAATTGGTTGGCCGGTACAAACTCTTTTAACATGATTTGATCTATACGCATACCAACGGATATGGCCAATCCACTCAAAATAAGAGGCCAGCTTTCTTTTAACAGATCTTTCGCTAGGGATACATCTACTTTCCATTTCCATATGGATAACTTCTCGCGTTTGTAATAATATAAAAAACCTAGCGAAACCGTAATACTATCAAAGAGCAGGACCAACACGAAAGCAATTAAAGGGGCTTCCATTAGTATAAGCGCTACCTTGATCAAGGAAGATAAAAAAAGACTATATGTATTTGCGGTCACCACATATTTACTCAGCACTTTGGATTGAAAATAAAAATCAATGACATTGAAGCTTTTTACTATGGTACTGCCCACCAGTATAAAAATTAATGATTTTATATAGGTATCCGTTTCTATAAAAAACAAGACCACCACCGCTATGAAAAATGATAGCAACCCTCCAAGAAATTTGAGGCAGAAAGCGGTCCCTAGCAAAAAATCTGTTTTTTCCTCGTGCTTAACCAAATCCCGGACGATTATTCCATCGATGCCAAAGGAAGCCAAGGCACCAAATAATATGGAAAAACTTAAGGCATAACTATATATACCATATTGATCGGCTCCAAGATATCTGGCTACCCAAACGCCAATAAAAAGGCTTACCGCCAATCGAACCACTTTTTCGCCCATCAGCCAAAAAGTATTGAACAGGATTTTGGAAAAGTCCTTACTTTTCCTGTAGGTCTTGAATCTTTCGATCAATCTACTGAATTCAATTTTCTTTATTTTTTTTGGAGTAGGTATAATAAGAGTGGTTATCGGGTTAGGTCTTGGGTTCTATGTTAGCGAACAAAAAGGATATTTATACGCCATCTTAGCTAATTCTTTATGCAAAGGACAATACTTTTTTAGCAACTTTAATCCATGAGTTTTCCATCGCTATATCATAAATATTGGAATGCAATTGCTGCAATTCTTCTGTATCAAGTTTTTCATATGTACTTAGAATATTATGTATCTCATGTTCACTGGTCCCTATCCAACCCAAGTTCCTTTCTGCAACATAGGCAGTTAAATCAGGAGGGCCCGAGACAAGTACCGGTTTATTATAGGTCCTGGCCAATTGTACGGTTCCACTCTCATGCCTGATGAAAGGTTTGTAAAGGTTAATAACCAAATCCGATGCCATAAAATAGTTTTGTTGTTCGTGGTTTTGAATAAACTTGGGGAATGTGTGTATTTTATCCGTAATTCCATTGTCCAAAGCTAGTTTTTCTAGTTGTTTGTAGGAGTAATCCCCTTCAGGTCCTGCAATGATCCACCCCCAATTTTTCTTGGTTTTCAGCACTTCCACTACGGGAAGGTACTCCTTGTCGGACCGTAGTGTTCCAAAGGACAACAAGTAACGCGCTTCTAGGTTTAGTCCCAATGTTTGCTTGGATTTCTTATCAGGAGCAATACTGGTCACCCGTGGAGTAGGGGCCCCATATGGGATTACAGATATTTTTTTTTGATACTTAGAGCCCATCTGCGATACTAAATTGCTTTTCATTTTCTCTCCATGTACAAACGCCTGCTTACTGTTTTTAAGAATGATCCTGGAAGGTATTCTACACAAAAATTTATAAATCCCCGCCAAAAGAGAGGTCTGTTTAAAATTAAAATTGGTATCGTGAAAAACACAAAGATAATTGTTTGCAAATGGCTTGATATTAAACCCAAGACTGAAGTACTCAAATGTTTCGAATATAACCAGGGGTTTATTTTGAAGTGATTGGTAGTAGTTTTTGAATTCTTCGGACAGCCTTTGATAGTTCTTTATCCGGATAAACCCCCATTTTATTTTTTGTAATAGCGTATGCTTTGCCTTTAAGCCATCTGCTAGATCAATTTTGTGGACATTAATTTTTTTTTGGAAGGAAAGCGGGCCAGACATACCAAATATGGTCACATCATAACCCAGCTCAATGAAAGACTCGGCCAGACCTTTTGAATAATCAAAACTATGCCCATATTTTTGAAAAGCGCCCGGGCTATATATAACTATTTTGTTCATTGCAAGAAATAAGAATACACTGCAAATTTGAAAAATTAATTACAAATTACATTTAATTGCCCAGAAAACTTAGTTGAACTACCTGATTGGGGGGATAAGAAGAATCCAAGCTTTAATTGTTAACAAATAAATGGAATTCCTAGGGAATATTATTGTTTTTTATATACTTTAGCCAAACATTTGGATGAAGTAGAGTTTCAGCATAGATGACCGTCAGAATCCAATTTGGGAGTAGATTGCAGAACGCCGTGAATACGTTATATTGATTTTGTATGAACTTCTTTTAATAAGTACATCCCCCTTTTTTGTGTAGCCCCTTTTCTTTTTAATAGTTTAAGATCAAACGCTTATAGTTGTTAAGTGTCGAAAAATCGTGCATTTAATCCGATTAAAAAACGATACTGTTTTTGATGGATTAATTTTGATTTTGGAAGAGAAAATATTTGAATATACAATGACGAAATAGAGAGTTATATGATTAATTTTATTGTTCCTGTTAAAAGTAAGAAAGTGGCTTCGGACTGGCCCCGGTTTTGTGCTCTTTTTGAGCGTACACTAAGTTCCATATGCAATCAAACCAACGATAATTATATGGTAACGGTGGTTTGTCATGAAATTCCCGAGGTGAAGTTTAAAAGTGACAAAGTACACTTTGTGCAGGTGGAGTTCGATGCGCCCAAGCTGACCTCTGGCGATGTGGAGAAAAACCGGGCGTTACGAGAGGGCGATAAGGCGAATAAAATTAAAAAAGGACTTGAATACAGTACTCAATTTGACCCCAAATATATAATGGTCGTTGATTCGGATGACTGCATAAGCAATAAAATAGCCGCTTTTATCCATACAGAGGATGGTTCGGTTCCAGGATGGTATGTAGATAAGGGATACAACTATAAAGAAGGTTCAAAGTATATATTGCTAAAAAAACGCACATTCAACCATCTTTGTGGCTCATGCATTATAATAAAACCCGAACTTTTTGAACAACTGTTCGCAACGGAACCCTTTTTACATTATTCGCATGAGAAAACGGTCCTTTCGAACAATTCTAAATTAGTGCCACTTCCCTTTGCCGGTGCAATTTACAGTATGGCCAATGGAGAGAATATTTTCATGTCTTCCGGTCATGCAAAAGGCGTAATTAAACGTTATGTTTTTAATGTTGGAAAGTATTTCCAATTGTTAGAGAAAGTATACAAATATAGAGTCCGAATCATTAATAAAAAGTTTGAAAGGTCTTTTGGCTTTTACAAAATCCAAAGTATCTAAAAAACCTTTTGGAGAGGTATAATTATGAAACACCTTTTACAGGTGAATCTACCCAAAAATGATAGGGTAAATAAAGGAATGTCCTAAAGCGATAATTACCGCCTTAGGACATTTTTAGTGCTATGATTGTCCTATTTTATAGTATTTAAATCCTAAACCATCCATTTTTTCTTTGTCCAGCAAACGTCTACCATCAAAAACAAATGCGGGTTTTAACATATTACCATGGATGGAGGCCCAATCGTAATCCTTGAACTCATCCCATTCGGTTAGAATAGCAATGGCATGTGCATCTTTAGAAGCCTTTATAGGGTCTTTGGTTACCTTTAAAAGTTTTCTGTTTTCCTCCGGGGATCTTGTATTGAGGTAATCCAAATCCGAATAGATAACCTCTTCCGGGACCTTGGGGTCATAGACCGTTATTTCCGCATTTTCGTCCAAAAGTGCATCCGCAACGGAAATGGCCGCAGATTCCCTGGTATCATTGGTATCTTTTTTAAAGGCCCAACCGTAAAAAACTATTTTTTTGCCAGAAACCGTATTGTAAAGGGTTTTTACTATGTTTTCTGCAAAGCGTTGTTTTTGATAATCGTTCATAATGATTACCTGTTCCCAATAATCCGCGACTTCTTGAAGTCCAAAAGATCTTGAAATATATACGAGGTTTAAAATATCTTTTTGAAAGCATGAACCTCCAAATCCCACGGAAGAATTTAAAAACTTAGATCCAATACGACTATCAAAACCAATTGCCCTGGAAACTTCTTCCACATTGGCATCTGTTTTTTCACAGAGTGCAGAAATGGAATTAATGGAAGAGACCCTCTGGGCCAGAAAAGCGTTTGCTACCAGTTTTGATAGTTCAGAGGACCATACATTGGTCTGCAATATCCTATCTTCTGGTAACCAGTGTGCATAAATTGCGGAAAGGGCATCCTTGGCTTTTTGTCCAGATACCGTATCGTCTCCTCCTATCAACACACGATCTGCATCCAAAAGATCTTCGATCGCCGTTCCTTCCGCGAGAAACTCCGGATTGGACAGAATTTCGAAGTTTACGCCATTACCCGTATTGTGAAGAATACTTTTTAGGGTTTCGGCAGTTCTAACGGGAAGCGTAGATTTCTCTACAATGATTTTATCATCCTTTGCAACTTTGGCAATGTTGCGCGCACATAGTTCAATATATTTTAAATCCGCCGCTTGCCCTTTTCCTTTTCCGTATGTTTTGGTCGGTGTATTAACGGAAATAAATATGATATCCGCCTTATCTATGGCTTCATCGACAGAAGTTGAAAAAAACAAATTTTTATCCCTTGTCTTACCAACTATATCGGCCAAGCCAGGTTCGTATATTGGGAGATTATCCAGATTACTATCATTCCATTGGGCTATTCTCTTCTCATTAATATCAACAACGGTCACCATTATCTCCGGACATTTATACGCAATCACGGACATGGTAGGACCGCCTACGTAACCTGCTCCGATACAACAAATATTTTTTATTTCTTTCATGCTCTTTAGAGTTTTCTTTTTTTTAACCTTTGGATTAGCTTACTTGGTTATTTTCAGTTTGCAAATATCATAAATTCTTTTACAAAACATTCAATATTGTTGTTAAACGAGCTTTTTTTGCGGTGAATTGTATATCTTCCCCATATACTATTTTTCAGGACGGGCCTATAGGTTTTATCAATGGACGCGCAGTTGTGATCAGAACGTGCCATATATCTTCTTTTTTATCCATATAGACCTATCATTTTTAACTGAAATGCTGATTTTTTTTTAATCAATAAAAACTATGATAAGCGCTAAAGAAATCTTTGGTCCTCAAAAAAGTCCATAAAAAAGAGGAGCATTACAATCTCCCATCAACTCTGCCTTTCAATACACCTTTAACATCGTATAATACCCCATTTTCTTTTAGTAAGCTACGTAAGTTAAGCTCTAGGAACTCCTTATGGGCAACCGCTAAGACTACGGCGTCGAAATTATTTTTGGGACGTAAGTTTAAAATCTCCAACTTAAACTCTTTTATTACTTCGTTTTTATCCGCGAGCGGGTCATATACGGATACATCTGCCCCATAGCTTTTTAAATTATCAATAAGATCAATAACCTTGGAATTACGTACGTCCGGACAATTCTCCTTAAAAGTTATACCTAACACCAATATGTTGGAACCGTTTAGTTTTATATCCTTTCTTGCCATAAGCTTGATTATCTCCGAGGAGACATAATTCCCCATGCCATCGTTCATACGCCTCCCTGCAAGTATAATTTCCGGATGATATCCATATTCCTGGGATTTTTTTGCCAGATAATATGGGTCTACACCAATACAATGGCCACCTACGAGTCCAGGGGTAAATGGTAAAAAATTCCATTTGGTATTGGCCGCCTTAAGTACTTCCTGTGTGTCAATATCCATTAAATTAAAGATCTTGGCGAGCTCATTTACAAACGCTATGTTGATGTCCCTTTGGGAATTTTCTATGACTTTAGCCGCTTCCGCTATTTTTATTGAAGGAGCCATATAAGTTCCTGCCGTAATAACGGATTTATATAAGAAATCTACTTTTTGGGCTATTTCCGGGTTGGAGCCAGAAGTTACCTTTAATATTTTATCCACTGTATGTTGCTTATCCCCGGGATTGATACGCTCAGGGGAGTAGCCTACAAAAAAATCCGTGTTGAATTTTAATCCGCTACATTCCTCTAATCGTGGCACACACTCTTCTTCCGTAGCTCCAGGATATACGGTAGATTCATAAATAACAATATCCCCTTTCTTCAAAACCTTCGCAATGCTTATACTGGCCTTATATAGCGAGGTGAGGTCCGGAATATTGTTACTGGTCACTGGTGTGGGTACGGTAACTATGTAATAATTGCAATCCCCTAAGGATTCAATCGTATTGGTAAGGTAAAGTCCGTTTTTTGAATCAGGGGAGGTTTTTATGGCTTTCTTCAATTCATAATTGTCAACCTCAAATGTTGAATCTATACCATTAATTAACTCACCGATTCTTTTTGTATTTATATCAAAACCAACTACAGGGTACTTTGTAGCAAACAACTGGGCGATTGGAAGTCCAACATATCCTAAACCGATAACGGCTATTTTGATTTTCTCTTTCATACGCGTTTTATAAAGTTAAAACTACCCGTTAAGATTTTTCCAATACCAATCTATCGCTTCTTTTAATCCTGCTTTTACGCTATACTGAGGTGTATAACCCAATAATTTTTTTGCTTTGGCAATAGATGCAAGGGAATGGGGTACGTCACCTTGACGAACAGGGCCATAGTTAATAGGGACACTTTTTATACCACTATCAAACTTGGATAGATAATTCCGCAATAATTCCGCAAGTTCCCCTATCGTTGTACGTTCTCCATAGGCAATGTTATACACCGTGTTTAAGGCTTCGGAATTGTTTACGGACAAAGATTTAAAATTTGCTTGGATTACATTATCAATATAGGTAAAGTCTCTGGAGAACGTACCGTCCCCGTTAATAATAGGTGATTTATGACCTATGAAATTTAAAACAAACTTTGGAATTACCGCTGCATAGGGTCCATTGGGATCTTGATGTTTGCCAAACACATTAAAGTATCGTAAGCCAATGGTTTCAATGCCATACGTTTTTGAGAAAACATCGGCGTAAAGCTCATTTACATATTTTGTAACGGCATAGGGGGAAAGCGGCCTCCCAATTTCATTCTCTACCTTGGGCAGTGTTTTGGAGTCTCCATAGGTGGATGAACTTGCGGCATATACCACACGATCAACACCAGTGTCCCTAGCGCTAATCAATATATTTAGGAAACCGGAGACGTTCACCTCATTGCTTGCAATAGGATCTTTTATAGAGCGTGGTACTGAACCTAGGGCCGCTTGATGTAGTACATAATCGGCCCCTTTACAGGCGGTCATACATGTATTTAAATCCCTAATATCCCCTTGGTCAAAAGTAAAGTTGGAATGACTTAGAATTTCTTCAATATTTTCTATTTTTCCCGTGGAAAGGTTGTCCAGGCATCGTACTTTATTCCCGTTTTCCAATAAAGCAATACAAAGATTAGATCCTATAAAACCTGCTCCTCCGGTGACCAGTATTACTTTAGTGGAATCGAGTTTCAAATCTTTAATGATCATATTGGATGGGTATTGATTTTTTGTGGAAAATAGGAATTGCTTAAGGGTGTTTTTGGAGCGTTCAATTATAAGTTTCAAAACGCCAAATGGTGGGATTCCGAGCTAGGATATATATAGATTTACGTCTAAGTTCCATAGTATTCGGAATACCATTCCACATACTTCCTTACTCCCTCCTGGATTGTTGTATTGGGCTTATATCCATAATCCTCTATAAGGTTGTCCACATTGGCCCATGTCTTTTCCACATCGCCCGGCTGTATGGGA
>JBCBZE010000105.1:0-9838 GCA_039815505.1 Bacteroidota bacterium
GAGCATTGGGTGTATACAGGCCCAAGTATGCCATACCAATCGCTGTCCGGCCGGTATAGCAACACAGAGTAAATGGTTGCAAGGAGGTATAGACGTTCCCCTGAAATCCGATAGATTGGCGCAATACTTTAAAACCTTCCGAAAGGAATTTTTAGAGATTACCCATGCAGCGGGTTATGAACACCCCTGCCAATTTAACATGTGCGACATACAGGTAAATGTAGACGACACCAATTTTAATCGTGATTTAAAAGCATCTTACGGTTATCAAAAAACCCAGGTACCTTATACGAATATGCAAGATTTATACGATTGTATGTATCTTGGCGGAAAACAAAATGAGGAACATATAAAAAATACGGTTTAAGCTTATGAAAAAAATTACCCTAGCCCTAGTTATTGTTCTTTTTAACTGTTTGTCCATAGCGGCACAGAAAAAAAGCGAACTTTTTGCGGAAATCGAGGATTTAAAATCCAAATTGGATACTACTGAAACCGCCTTGAATCAATTAAAGAGGAGTGAAAAGGCAAGTGTTGCCAAGGCGGAGTCCTTGGAATCCCAAGTACTTGAACTACAAGCAGCCAATGCTACACTTTTAAAGAACCTCAATAATTTTGCAGAGGTCTCCAATAAAAATTCCGAAAACATTAATAAGACCTTGGCAAGTTTGGATGAAAAAGAAAAGCAGCTTAAAGTGATAAAAGATGCTATATCCAAAAACGATTCCACCGCTATCGTGGTTCTTACCGATGCAAAACAAACGCTTGGCGAGAATGCAAAAATAGGCGTGTCCAAAGGGGCCGTAACCATTTCATCCGCTATTGCTTCCTTGTTGGAAGGTGATAAAAACAGTGTTGTTTCGGCATCGGGCAAAGCATGGTTAGAAAAGATAGCGGCCATTTTAACGAAAAACCCAGACTTGCATATTACCGTTGAAGGTTTAAGTAATACGGGGGAACTCGATATTGCCCTTATACAGGCAACAACAATTGCCAATACATTGCAAAATCAATTTACCATAGACCCAAATCGCATAAGTGCAATGGGGAAAGATGGAGGGTTTTCCGACGGTATACATTTTAAATTGCATCCAGATTTTAATCAGTTTTACGCGACGGCCAGGGAGCATATGAAAAACGGAAACAAGTAAAGACCATTGAAAATTTCCCACCTATAATTTTTAATGAATTAGAACGTTCTAGACTCATAAACCAACCCAAGCAATTGGGAAAACAACCATAACCATGAGTGGAGATCAAATTTTTCAATTATTTGCTTATTTATTACCTGCCGTAGTAACCGGCGCCGTGGCGTTTTATTTTTTCAGGATGCATACCAACAACGAAGAAGGTAGGAGACGGTTTTTATTGCATAAGGATTCCCAAAAGAACACATTGCCCATTAGGTTGCAGGCTTATGAGCGTATGGCCCTTTTCTTGGAGCGTATTGCTATTTCTAGCATTGTTGTGCGGGTAGCCCCAAAATCAACGGATAAAGGGGAATATGAGAATTTATTGATCAAGAACATTGAAAATGAATTTGATCATAATCTCTCCCAACAAATCTATATGACCGATGAGTGTTGGAATATTATCAAAGCGGCAAAAAATGCTACTATACAGGTGATTAGAAAAGCGGCTGTTAGCGATACCGATTCTGCGGACAAGTTACGGGAACATATCCTGACCACCACCATGGACATGCAATCACCTTCAGCTACCGCCTTGTCGTATGTAAAAAAGGAAATTGGCGAACTATGGTAAGGACCTATTGCATTTCCAATGCCTTGGCCTCTGCATAGTTAAACCCTTGCAACCACCATTCGGCCATTAATTTTTTATTAAATACCAGAGAATTCTCAGTGAGTTTGGTAGGCGTATAATATAAGTTCAATTGTACATCATTATGCTTGGCCGCCAGCTTTCCCTCCGAGATATCATGATGTTCAATTTGGTCTACAACAAATCCATAAATACTAAGCATTAAGGAAAACGGATTCTTTCCCAGCACCTTATTATGCTCCATTTTTTCCGACTCCAAAATAATGGCATCTATTTGCTTGGCACCACGCCTAATAGCCTCTCTAATGGGTAAAACGCAACCCAGTCCTCCATCTCCATATTCATATCCATCCCGCGTTACCAGGGACATAAATGGAATATAGTTGCAGGAAATCCAGATCCAATCACAAAATTCCCCATAACTAAAGTTCCGAATAGATTTATACTCTACCCTATTCTTGGACAGATTGGAAACCGTCACCACAACATCCTTATGTGTATTTCGTATTTGTTGATATTCCTCATGGGAGAAATTTTTTCGAATGGTCTTTCGCAAAGCTTTGCTTTCACCAAACGTGCGTTTACGTTTTATGAATTGTAGAAAGGTGTTCAAAAAGTTGATGGACACAAATTCCCTATCGCCCTTTTTTCTCACTACAAAAGGGTTCAAATTAAATATGGACCTTTGGTTTACGTTGGTATATATATCGTACAGTTTACCAACATTGTTAAGGGCCAGATGCGGGATCAAGAGACCTCCCGTAGAGGTTCCCACAAGAATATCGTAATCCCTGTTCTCAACATCCATTAGGTACTGGGCTACCCCACCGGCAAAAGCTCCTTTGCTACCTCCACCGCTAATTACTAATGCTCTCATCAAAATCTATTTGATTGGTTTCCAAATTTTTATGCTGGGCATAATGATATCCCTTCTTCCACCAAGAGGTCATTTTTTCTTTATTGAACACCAAGGAGTTTGTAGTCAGCACGGTGGGTGTATAATAAAAATTGATCAGGGTACCTTTATGGTTCGCCACATACTTACCAATTCGAATATTCTGTTTTTCTATACGTTCCAACATAAATTCTATCATATTTGTCAATAGAGAGAATACATTCTTCGACGGCATTCTATTTAAATGTGTAACTTCTGTCTCCAGGATAATCGCATCTATTTCCGTAGCCCCCTGTTTGATCGCCTCTTCGATAGGTACCATACTACCTAGGCCCCCATCCGCATATTCGCATCCATTTTTTTTTACCAAGGACATGAAGGGGGTAAAATTACAGGAAATCCATACCCATTCACAAAATTCTTCATAGGTACAATCGTTTATGGATTTATATTCCACTTGGTTTAGGGAAATATTGGCAACCGTTACCAAGATATTTTTAGAATCGCGCTTCAAAGTATCAAATTCTTCACGTGTAATCGTCTCTTTTATCAGGTTCAGTAAATTATGGCTTTCACCAAAAGTCTTACTTCCCTTTAAAAAATTCCTTAGTACACTGAAGTGGTTGATCCCAATATTTTCAACTCCATGCTTTTTTGTCACCTTAAAGGGACAATTGCTGAAAATACTTCCTTGATCGACCGAAGTATAAATTTCTTTTATCTTTTCTATCTTTTGTAATGCCAAGTGGCTAATGAGCAGACTTCCAGTAGAAGTTCCCAAAAAAAGGTCGTATTCATAATTAAGCTCTTGCATAAGATATTGTGCAACTCCACCGGCAAATGCGCCTTTGCTACCACCGCCCGAAATAACCATTGCCCTCATTCCGTATCCAGTTTTTTAGTCATAAAGTTCAACTCTTTCCCTGTCAGTCCCTCCGATAACTTCATGAATCGGTTTTTATATTTTTCATCCCCGAGCAATTTGTCCAATAATTGACGGGCAAACTTTCTAAACTGCCAAGAATGGTGAACAGATGCGTTTATTAAATCCTTCAGGTTTTGATCGGTATAACCAAAAACCTGATCAAGCCATTGAAATGCTCCTTGTCTAAGCTCAAAAGAATAATAGGGTGACGTATATCCGGCCAGTTCTGCATAATAGACTTGTTTATTTTCTTCCTCATACCCCTTGGTCAATAGCGCCAAGCTAAGCCAGACAAGCCTAACGTTCTTGTTGGCAAATCCCTCTATGTTCCTTGTAAGGTTTAAATACGTTATTCGATCTTGTGGATAATGGCCCCAAAGTTTGTACAATACATTTTCTATGGTGATATAACTTTGGTCGGTCAATAGGCTTTCATACTTACTTTTTAGCTCGGACGGAACTTGCTCCAACGCCAAGGCCAAGGCTTGTCTAACCTTAACATCGTCAATTTCAAAAATGCTGCTCAGAAATTCATCCGATAGGCTTTTATGATATCTGTATATAATATTTTCCTTTAAGGTATGGGATATTGAGGTGTTCCAATACCGTTTTATGATAATTTCATTATCTTCCGGGCTTACCGTCAATTCTCGCTGAAGCTTAAAAAATTGTTCCAGATCCTTAGAAGAGGTTACCAGACTTCTCTTAGCCCTGCTATATGGAAAATCAGTGCCATTAAGCCACAATTCCTCAAATTTTGATAGATCCATCGTACTTGCCAATTCCATTTCTTCCATAAAATTTTGAACAGTGACATTTTTAAATTGATACTTCAACAAATAATTGCGTACGCCCTTTTTAAAAAAGGTTTCCCCGATTTCCTCTCGAAGTATATGCAGCGCCCATGCGCCTTTTTCATAAAAGGTAATACTACTAGCTTTTGGATTCGTCAGCGCCTCTCCTTTATTCTTTTTTGATAATTCATCCAATTGTGTGGCCGTTTCATATAATTTCCAGTAAAAATAGTCTTCCCCAAAAACTTCTTTTTCCGCTAGCAGGGCATAGTAGGTAGCAAATCCTTCGTGTAACCAATGATGGTTTCCATCCAATTCGGTGACCAGATTACCGAACCATTGATGCGCCATTTCATGTGCATTAACATTTACATAGTTCTTATCCACAAAAGCGACGGAATCTACAACAAAAGCGTCCGAAAAAATAGTGGTACCCGTATTTTCCATACCGGCGTATAAAAAATCCCTGACAGGTACTTGTTTATAATTTTGCCAAGGATAGGGAACACCAATTTCTTTTTCTAAAAAATTGAATATTCGTTTGGTATATCGGTAGGTGGGTCCCACTTTATTGGAGTCCTTGGGGTAATAATACATTTCCAAGGGCGTTCCATTGTCAGATCTGAGTGATATTTTCCCATAATCGCCTATAGCAAAGGCCAAGAGGTAGCTACTCATGGGCCGTTCCATATCAAATGACCACGTTTTTACACTGTCCGTTTCTTTGGTTGTCCTCAATTTTCCGTTGGCTACCACTTGATAATCTTTATCAAAAGATATATGTAGATCAAATTCTACCTTCTCCTTCATATCATCAAAACTTGGCAACCAATGACTCGTATATTTTCCCTGACCTTGGGTCCATACCTGACCTTTGACTTTTTCAAGCAAGTTATTGCCGGTACTTTTATCTTGCCATCCAATAAAATAGACGGTTTGCTTGGGTACCGTATAGTATGTAAGGGACAACTTGTATTCCTTGCCCTGTTTAAATTTTCTTTCAATGCGGATGGTTTTCCCATCATTGATGAACTTAACCCTACGATTGTTCAGGGTAACCGAAGTAAATTGCATATGCTTTGCATCCAGAAAAATAGCATCCGTTTTCTCCAGTGTATTAAATGTATAATCAACATGCCCCGTAATACTTTTTTTATAGGGATCAACTGTGATAAAAGCTTCGCTTTTGATAAAATCCACTTTATCCTGGGGTTGACCATAAAGGGACATGCAGAAGATGGATATAAAAATTTGAAATATGTTTTTCATAAAATAGATGATGCCAAAAGCTGCACCAAAATAAGAAATTTGCTTTGTTGCAGGTCTATATGTTTACCACTATTTTAGTGCAATGGATGCCAATTACCTTCAGACACCAATTACCTACCTTAAGGGTGTAGGGCCCAATAGAGCGGATACACTCCAATCAGAACTTGGTATTCATACATATCAAGACCTAATTAACCTCTTCCCGCACAGGTATATAGATAAAACCAAATACCATCAAATAAACAAATTACAACGTACTACTGCGGATGTTCAACTTATTGGGAAAATAGTACATATAAAAAGTGTGGAACAGAAAAGGGGAAATCGCTTGGTAGCATCTTTCGTTGACCCTTCTGGAGAAATGGAGCTGGTATGGTTCAGGGGGCAAAAATGGATACGTGACCATTTAAAACTGAATACACCCTATGTGATCTTTGGAAAAACAAATTGGTACAATGGTAGATATTCCATGCCCCACCCTGAAATGGAATTGTTGTCCGAACATGAAAAAGGGCTAAAAGCGGCCATGCAACCCATTTATCCCTCAACGGAAAAATTAAGTAACAAAGGAATAACCAATAGGGTCATTAACAAATTAATGCAGCAACTGTTTTTGGAGTGTAATGGGCGTTTTGCAGAAACATTGTCGCCCACATTATTGAACGAGTTAAAATTAATTTCCAAGAGTGAGGCCCTTTTTAATGTTCATTTTCCAAAAAGCCAAGAATTATTGGCCAAGGCGCAATTCCGATTAAAGTTCGAGGAACTTTTTTATATTCAACTACAGCTCATCACCAAAAAATTGCTCCGAAAGCAAAAAATAAAAGGGTTCAATTTTGACCAAGTGGGAAAGCTTTTCAATACGTTTTACAACCATCACCTACCATTTGCACTTACCAACGCGCAAAAAAAGGTAATTAAGGAAATTAGGGCAGATTTGGGAAGCAACGCCCAAATGAACCGTTTGTTACAGGGCGATGTGGGTTCTGGAAAGACCATTGTAGCTTTGATGAGCATGTTATTGGCCGTAGATAATAATTTTCAGGCCTGCTTAATGGCTCCTACTGAAATTTTGGCCAATCAGCATTTTAATGGAATCAAGGAACTCTTGGGTTCCATAGGTGTTACCATTGCATTGCTTACGGGTTCGGTAAAAAAATCGGTACGAAAAGTAATCCATGAGCAATTGGAAAATGGAGAGTTGAACATTCTGGTGGGTACGCATGCCTTATTGGAAGACAAGGTGCAATTCAAAAATTTGGGGCTTGCGATTATTGATGAACAACATAGGTTCGGAGTAGCGCAACGATCCAAACTTTGGCATAAAAATCAAATGCCTCCCCATATATTGGTGATGACGGCCACGCCTATTCCAAGGACCTTGGCCATGAGCCTATACGGGGACTTGGACATTTCTATAATCGATGAACTGCCACCCGGCAGAAAACCCGTTAAAACCGTACATCGATTTGATGCCAATAGGCTAAAGGTTTTTCAGTTTATAAAGGATGAAATTAAAAAAGGAAGACAGATATATATAGTATATCCGTTGATACAGGAATCAGAAGCACTGGATTATAAGGACTTAATGGATGGATATGAAAGCATGGTACGCGATTTTCCACTACCCGATTATCAGATATCCATTGTACATGGAAAAATGAAGCCCCAGGACAAGGAGTATGAAATGAATCGTTTTGTGAAGGGAGAGACCCAAATTATGGTGGCCACTACGGTAATAGAAGTGGGCGTCAACGTTCCCAATGCTTCCGTAATGATCATAGAAAGTGCAGAACGTTTTGGGTTGTCCCAATTACATCAATTACGAGGTCGCGTAGGACGTGGAGCCGATCAAAGCTATTGTATCCTAATGACAGGGCATAAACTTTCCCCGGAGGGTAAAACCCGATTGGAGACCATGACCCGCACCAATGATGGGTTCGAGATCGCCGAAGTAGACCTTAGGCTACGAGGGCCGGGAGATCTTATGGGTACACAACAAAGTGGTGTCCTAAATCTAAAGATAGCCGATATTATAAAAGACAATGCTATTTTAAAAACCGCTCGTTTTCATGCCCTACAAGTACTTAAAACAGACCCATTGCTTTCTTTGGAAGAAAATAAGGTATTTGCCTATACCTATGCCCTGCTGGTAAAACACAAGAATATTTGGAACTATATAAGTTGACAGACCCACCCATAACAAAAAAACGCCCGGCTTGCGCCGAGCGTTTAAACCTAACTTGTGTATGGGTATTCCTTAATTAATGGATTCTCCATTTTCTACTTTGGCAATATTCGCCGCTACTCTATCCTTATTAGCCTGTGCAGGCGCGTTGTTGAGTGCAAGTTTTAAATACTTAAGTGCTGATTTATTGTCCCCTTTAGCCGCATATCCACGACCAAGGCCATAATTCACCGGCCATGTGTTTTTATGCTTTTTTGCATTCCATTTAAAAATTTCCAATGCCTCGTCCTGCTTCCCTTGTCCTATTAATTGTCTGCCATATCCGTGAACTTGGAAAACCGTTCCCAATGGTAAAGCTTCCTCCATAAGGGTAGAAGCCTCCGCAGTTTTTCCTTGTTTAGCAAGGATTTGCGACTTAATACTCAGGTTATTGAAGGTTTTTTGACTAAAAAACTGTCCCGCTATGGCCGCGTCCACCCATTCCAGGGCCTCGGTTAAATCACCATCATTGTTTAATGCATAATTCGCGGCTTGCTCCCAAGATTGTCTGGTAAAACCTGGTGTGGACTGTAGTTTTTGTTTAATATCGGTTATTACGATATCGGTAACATCCACCTCCACTTTAAAGGGAATCTGTTTTTTTTCCCAGTTTAGGGAAGCCACCGCTGAAGTCCTGTCTACGGCAGTGAACATAAAAGTCAATTGTTCCATATGTGGAATTTCCTTGGTGGAGACATCTACACGCAATACATCTTCCAATGGTTCATAAAAATAACTCCCCCACGCTCCATGATTTTTAGAAAAAATAATGGTGGCTTTATCATCTTCATGTATAACCATATGAAGACCATACTTTCCTGCCGCCAATTCTTTGCCTTCTATTTTTACATCATTTGTAAATTTAATAACGGTATTTTCATTGGCTCCTGCCCTCCAAGGGGATTCCTCGGCGGTTCCAAAACCTAAATTGTTCATTCCGTAAGGAACCAAACTGCCCCAAACTTCACGCTCGTTAACGCTTGGCCTTGAATAGATAATGGTCATGTCCGTAATTCCAACAGTCTGGGAAACCTTTGCCATTTGGCTCCCCCTGGGAAGATCTAACTGCGCTGTCGCTTCCATCGAAAAAAATAGAAGTCCCAGCGACATAAAAAATAAATACTTTGTGTACGCTTGTTTCATGAGATTGTAATTTGTTGTTTAAATAATTAGGTTCAACTAAATATAGATATACCTAAAAGTCATAAAAGTTACTTTTCTGTTAAAGTGAATTATAGGGGTGTTAAACTATCTTAATAATACCTTAAAAGCACCTATTAAAGCGGTTGAACATCGTAATTCGGGAACAGGCTTTGTGTTAAAAAAAATTGTAATCAATAAATTTGTACGGATAACAAAGACTGTAAAACATAGCTTGATCTAACTTGTTTTGCCTTGTTTTATTAGAAAAAATTTACCGAGATACTGAAAGAAAAATGAAAAAAACATTATTTGATAAGGTATGGGATTCCCATGTGGTACATAGCATAGAAGATGGCCCTGATGTATTGTTCATAGACCGCCATATGATTCATGAAGTTACAAGTCCCGTTGCCTTTCTGGGACTAAAGCAACGAGGTATAAGTGTATTATATCCAGAGCGGACTTTTGCCACGGCCGATCACAATACGCCCACCATAAATCAGCACTTGCCCGTAAAAGACCCTTTATCTGCAAACCAACTAAAGGCACTGGAGGAAAATTCCAAAGCGCATGGTATATCCTACTGGGGGCTGGGTCATGAAAAAAATGGAATTGTCCACGTAGTAGGGCCCGAATATGGAATTACCCAGCCGGGTGCCACCATCGTTTGTGGTGATTCGCACACTTCTACCCATGGTGCATTTGGGGCCATTGCTTTTGGCATCGGAACCTCGGAAGTGGAAATGGTATTGGCCACACAGTGCATCATGCAACCGAAGCCCAAGAAAATGCGTATCAATATC
>JBCBZE010000308.1:0-4348 GCA_039815505.1 Bacteroidota bacterium
GTGGAAGGAGGTGATTTTGTGAAATCTGGGGACCTATTGGCCAAAATTAAGGTGGTGCCCAATTTAAATGCGCTTAACGATGCAAGCAATGCGATCGATGCGGCAAGAATCGCATTGGATGATCAAAAGCGAAACCTGGATCGTCAAAAAAACCTTTTTGACAAAGGGGTTATTTCCCAAGTAGATTTAGAGACCGCGCAAGTTTCCTTTGATCAGGCAAAGCAGTCCTATAATGCTGCGAATAAAGGCTATGACATTGTAAAAACGGGTACGGCCAAAGGTTATGGCAGTGCGGCAAATACCTTGATACGGGCTACGGTAAGTGGAATGGTTTTGGAAGTCCCCGTTGAGGTGGGAAATCAGGTTATAGAGAGTAATAATTTCAATGAAGGAACCACGATCGCCGCAATAGCCGATGTTGAAAAGATGATTTTTGAGGGCAAGGTAGATGAGTCCGAGGTAGGAAAGATTACCGAAAATTTACCCTTGGAGATTACAGTAGGGGCTATAGAAGACAAGGTTTTTGATGCCGTTTTAGACTATATCGCACCCAAAGGAAAAGAAGAGAACGGCGCCATTCAGTTCGAAATCAAAGGGACCTTAAAAAAGCAGGATTCCGTTTTTATACGTGCCGGGCTTAGCGCCAATGCCTCCATTATTTTGGGTAGGGCAGATAGCGTTATGGCCATTAAGGAGGCTTTGGTACAGTTCGATGATCAAACTAAAAAACCTTTTGTTGAAATTCTTGTGGGAGACCAACAGTTTGAGCGCAGGGATGTAGAACTTGGATTAAGCGATGGTATTTTTGTAGAGATAAAATCCGGGATAGAACCTGATCAGAAAATAAAAGTCTGGAACGAGGTAAAACCCGATGAGTTTGCTGAAAACTAAAGCTTTTTAACAAATATTTTGGAACAAACCTTGTAACATTTCAAACACTTTCCAGTCATATACAAGAACAACCCAACTACCTATATTGAGACCGTAGGTAATTTCTAAAAAATCCGGGCATCTAAACAAATCTGCCCAATGGCTAAAAACAACCGACCATGATAGAAATCAAAAATCTTCATAAATCCTATAAAATGGGAAGCAATTCCCTTCATGTCCTAAAGGGAATCAACTTTTCCGTAAAGGAAGGGGAGCTGGTCGCCATTATGGGCTCCTCTGGTTCCGGAAAATCAACCCTGCTCAATATATTGGGTATGTTGGATGTGGCCAACGAGGGGGAATACCACTTAGACGGTGTTCCGATCAAAGATCTTAACGAAACCAAAGCAGCCAAGTACAGAAATAAGTTTTTGGGCTTTGTTTTCCAGTCCTTTAACCTGATCAATTATAAAAGTGCCATGGAAAATGTGGCACTGCCCCTATACTACCAAAAAGTGGGTAGAAAGGAACGCCAGGATAAAGCGTTGAAATATTTAGACCAAGTAGGTTTAAAAGAATGGGCCACACATTTGCCAAGCGAACTTTCCGGTGGTCAGAAGCAAAGGGTGGCCATCGCTAGGGCCATGGCTGCGGAACCTAAAGTTTTGCTGGCAGATGAGCCTACCGGGGCATTGGACAGTAAAACATCTTATGAGGTAATGGACCTTATACAGAAAATCAACGATGAGGGAAATACTATTCTTGTGGTTACACATGAGGAGGACATCGCCCAGATGTGCAAACGTATTGTACATCTTAAGGATGGAGTCATCGTTGAAGATAAAAAAGTAAAACAAGTAAGGGCATCACAGTATGTTTGATAGGGACATTTGGCAAGAAATATTCCACAGTATCAAAAACAATAAGCTTAGAACGTTTTTGACAGGGTTTTCCGTGGGCTGGGGGATTTTCATATTGGTCATGTTATTGGCATCTGTTAATGGAATGCAGAACGGATTTTATAGTCAGTTCAATGATGATGCCACTAATTCCATTTTTATACGCCCGGGCAATACTTCTAAAGCGTATGCGGGTTTTGAGGCAGAAAGAAGAATTCAGTTGAAGAACGATGATATTGAATATATCAAAAGAAGTTTCCCCAACGATTATGAGCATATTAGCGCCCGTTTTTTTAAGAACACTTCGGCACGTTATAAAAGTGAAACTGGTTCCTATTCGGTCCAAGCGGTGCATCCGGACCATCAGGTCATAGAGAAAACGATCGTTACCCATGGTAGGTATATCAACAACAACGATTTGGCCACTTCGGCCAAGGTGGCGGTCATTGGTAGAAAGGTCGCCCAAGATCTTTTTAAAGAGGAAGACGCTATTGGGAAGTTTGTGGAATTCAATGGTTTGCCCTTTAGGGTCGTCGGTATATTTATAGATGAAGGGGATGATAATGCCGAGCGTGGAATTTATGCACCGGTTACTACGTATCAACGCATTTATGGGAATACGGAAAATATAAATCAAATTTTATTGACCTATAATTCCTCTTATGATTTGACAAAAGCACTGGAGTTTTCCGGTAGATTGGAAAATATATTGAAACGAAGACTTAAAATAGCCCCGGAGGATCAGTCAGGACTGCGAATTTGGAACTACGCGGAAGCTTTCTCGGATATTAGCAGCTTTACCAGTGTTTTGTCCGCTATCGGGATTGTTGTGGGCATATTAATTTTAGTTGCAGGCATTGTGGGTATCGGAAATATCATGGTCTTTATAATCAAAGAGCGTACTAAAGAAATTGGGGTAAGAAAGGCCCTGGGGGCGGAACCGGCACAAATTATTAAACTAGTGCTGTTGGAGTCTGTTTTCATTACGGCTTTATCCGGTTTTATTGGCCTGTTGTTTGCCACCGTACTTTTATCTTTAATTGGACCCACCATAGAATCGCCTGCCTTTACCAATCCGTCCGTGAGTTTTTCCGTGGTAGTTACCGCCACCATAATTCTGATAGTAGCCGGAGTTGTTGCCGGATTAATACCTGCGATGAAAGCGGCGAATATAAAACCCATTGTAGCATTAAGAGATAAATAGTATGTGGTTATTCGATAGAGATTTATGGAGAGAAGTTTTTAATACCTTGGGCAAGAACATGTTCCGTACGTTCTTGACCATGTTGGGTGTCATATTTGCGATGATCATACTGATTTTGTTATTAGGGTCTGCCAATGGGATGAGCAATGGTTTCGATGATGTATTTGCAGGTACGGCTTCCAATAGTCTTTTTGTGTGGGGACAGAGTACTTCGGAACCTTACAAAGGATTTGAGCGGGGAAGAAGGATACGCTATAGGATAGAGGATGCGGGAATACTTAAAGAACAGATCCCCGAAATAGAGGTATTGGCACCAAGAATCGAGTTGGGAAGTCATAGGGATGTGGTTACTGTATATAGAAAAGGCCGGAAGAGTGGCTCCTCGGTATATGGGGATTATCCGGAAATAGACAATATCACAAAAAAGAAATTGTTAGAAGGCCGTTTTCTAAACCAGACCGATATCGATGATTCAAAAAAGGTTTGTGTCATAGGTGAGGAAACCTACAAATTACTTTTCGATAAAGGGGAGAAGGCCATAGGCGAGGATATACGGATCAATGGGGTCTTTTTTAGGGTGGTAGGTATATACAGACCCAATAACAACATAAATATCGATGGCGAGAACGCCGTTTTTATGCCCTTTAGTACATTTCAAAAAGCGTTTAATTCTGGTGATCGTATGGGCTGGATGGCCATTGCGGTGGCCCCCGATACCCAAGTGGCCGTTGTGGAGAAGAAAATTAAAAAGATCTTAAAGGCTAAATATGATATCCACCCAGATGATGAACGTGCTATAGGCAGTTTTGATATGTCCGAAATTTTTAACAATATATCCGCTTTCACGATGGTATTAAAAGGGTTCTCCTTTTTTGTGGGCATTTTTACTTTATTGGCCGGGGTTATCGCTATCAGTAATATTTTATTGATAACGGTCAAGGAACGTACAAAGGAAATTGGGGTTAGGCGGGCACTTGGTGCAACTCCGCGAATCGTAAAACGACAAATTGTAATGGAAGCCATAGTGCTAACGGCTTTTGCAGGTTTAATAGGATTCGCTATTTCTGTTGGTATTCTAGGGGCTTTGGATGTGGCATTTGGACAGGGAGACGATTTTCCCTTTAAAAACCCTATGGTAAGCATTCCACAATTTGGGATATCGTTTTTATTGATGGTGGGGCTCAGTGTATTGATAGGTTTGATACCTGCAAACAGAGCGGTCAAGATCAAACCCATAGATGCGTTAAGGGAAGAATAAGGAAAACTAAATATTTAAATAACAATCAAACTATAGCTAATAATGAACAAGTACGTAAAATATGGATTAATAGGACTTGTATGTGTAGGGATTCTGTTGGCAACCGCCTTTTTTATA
>JBCBZE010000393.1:0-2805 GCA_039815505.1 Bacteroidota bacterium
GAAATAGAGTATGCCCTTCGTAGTTCCCCGCCATTCACGGTATGCTTTATGGTGATATATTGCCCGGATACAAAGGAAAAAATATCTTTTAGATGGGAGGGGATTGCAAAAGATATTGCTACGGAATTGGGGGTCAATGAATGAACCGAAGAAACGGTTAGGGAATGAAAATCGTTCATGCACTATTTTTCTGTAAAATTAAGCAAAGCTATGTCCATATAAAATTGGACGGCTAAAAAAAAGTCCTTTATTTAGAATAAATTTAAGTCGAAAGGAAGTAGGGCATTTAGACTAATGGTACATAAAAACTTAAAAAATGTCCACATACCTACCATTAGTATCGTTATAGAGATAATAATACTAATCTAAAAACAAACTAAAATGAAAGATTTTATGATGATTTTTATCGGTGCCGATTATCAAGAATTGGGATTATCACCCGAAGAACTACAAGGCCGCATGGGCAAGTGGTTTGCTTGGAACGATAAAATGGAACGTCAGGGAATTGTAAAGGAGGGCAATGCCTTGGTTCCCGTAGTAAAAAGAGTTAGTGGCCCTGACAGGACCATAACCGATGGTCCTTTTGCCGAAGGAAAAGAATTGGTAGGGGGGTATTACGTAGTATCGGCGGAAAACGCCGAGGCAGTTATAAAGATTGCCGAGGATTATCCGGACTATGATCTGGGAGGTACGGTGGAAATCCGTGAAGTTATGGTTTTTGATAACGAATGATCATGAAGGCAGCTCTATTGTTATTTAGCATGATTACGTTGGGATGTTTTGCACAGAATACGGTTTCTTTTCCGAAAAATGGCACTTCTCCCCAAGCGGCTTTAACGGAGATTTCTTGGATGGAAGGCCATTGGAAAGGAGAAGCGTTCGGGGGTATCATTGAAGAAATATGGAGTCCGCCTTTAGGCGGCTCCATGCTTTTTTCTTTTAAATTGGTTTTGGATGACGAGGTGAATTTTTATGAATTGGGCCATATTCGTGAGTTGGGTGAAACTTTGGTCTTTGAACTGAAACACTTTCATAATGATTTAAAGGGGTGGGAAGAGAAAAACGAGGTGCAAAGTTTTAAACTGGTGAAATTGCATGATAATCGCGTTTATTTTGACGGTTTTACCTTTGAGAAAATCAGTGCTGATGAAATTAATATCTACGGGCAAATACATCAGGATGATGGTACTGTTGAGGAAGTGAAATTCAATTATAAAAAGCAATAAATGTGAATTGGATCTATACGTTTAAGACACCTCACTATCCAAAACACAATTTTTAAGTTAACATCATTTTGAACGTATGGAGCATAAAATTGTAGACCATCTTTTTAGACACCACTACGGAAAGATGATGGCTATTTTAATACGCTTTTTTGGATTTTCGCACATCGAAACCATTGAAGACGCCGTTCAAGATACCTTTGTAAAGGCCACTTTGCAGTGGCGGAACCAAATCCCCGACAATCCCGAGGCTTGGCTTACCAAAGCGGCCAAGAACCGAACCATTGATTTACTTAGGAGACTTAAAGCGGAGCGAAACAGGTCTGATAAAGTAAACCCAGGTCCATCATCCATAGCATTGGAAGAGTTATTTCTAGACCATGAAATCGAGGATAGTCAACTGCGTATGATTTTTGTAGCATGCCACCCAAGTTTAAGGCCCAAGGAACAAATAGCCTTTGCATTAAAGACCATTTCCGGTTTTAGCACTAAAGAGATTGCAGCAGCGTTGTTAACGAAACAAGAAACCATCGCGAAAAGGTTAAGCAGGGCAAAAAAAACAATAATTAAGAACAAGTTACAATTTGATTTCCCCCCTGAACAGGAAGTGCAAAAGCGCCTTGTACGAGTTATGGAAGTAATCTATTTAACCTTTAACGAAGGTTTTCATTCTACCCATAAAACCAAGCTGGTTCGAGAGGATTTATGCGGTGAGGCCATACGATTGGCAAAGCTTCTTTTGAAAAAGGAAAAATTTAGATCGGGAAGCCTTTATGCCCTATTTGCCCTGATGTGTTTCCATGCATCTAGATTGGAAAGCAAAACCAATGATAACAATGAAATAGTAAATATGAAAATGCAGGATCGTAGCAAATGGTACCTGCCCCTCATTGAAATAGGCAATAGCGCCATGGGCAAGGCCATTGAATATGAGGATGTCTCCATTTACCATTATGAGGCCGCAATCGCTGCGGAGCATATAAAAGCAAAGACTTTTTCGGATACCGATTGGAATAAAATTTTACATTGGTATACTGAATTGTATGAAGTACAACCCACGGCCTTTACGCAATTGAATATGGCCATTGTAAACCTACAACTTAATAGACTTGACACTACAAGACAACTATTGGATACGATAATCAGTAAAGATCTGGGACAAAGAACATATCTTTATTATGCCTGTTATGCAGAATATTATATCAAAACGGGAGAAGGGTCCAAGGCCATTTCCTATTTAGAGGAAGCCATTCAAAACGTGTCCAATAATTTAGAAAAGGATTATTTAATAAACAAAAAGGCCAAACTTGATATCATATAGGGTATAACGCGTTGTGTATTTTGATAAGAATTCGTCAATTCGAGTGGCTTTTCTGAACCCTGTTCAGAAAAAATATACCGAGGATCAGAATTTTCGGACCCAAAACCCTGTTCTAGATACTTTTTCCATCGTAAAAACTTGAACCGACGGTTTTTGATGTCCAATTATGAAAATACACAACGGGTAGATCATATTATTATGTAACAATTTGACGGTTTTATACACTAACCAACTAGCGTAAATTACCAACCCATATGTTTA
>JBCBZE010000365.1:0-3219 GCA_039815505.1 Bacteroidota bacterium
GGGTTTGACCTTAACAATTTTACGGTGCAACAGGATACGGTTAGGAATGGGGATAGTTTTGGTGAACTAATGCTGCAGAACAAAGTGGATTATCCAAAAATCGCCAAAATATCCGAAGAATTCAGAGATACTTTCGATGTTAGAAAAATAAGGGTGGGCAAGCCATATTTTATTCTAAAATCCAAAGATACATCGGAAACGGCCCAATTTTTCATTTATGAGAATGATCGGATCAATTATACCGTGGTCGATTTACGGGACTCCGTGGCGGCCTATAAGGAGAAGAAAAAAGTAAAATATGTAGAAAGGGAAGCATCGGGCATAATAGAAACTTCACTTTCAGAAGCTATTCTGGATCAAGGGATAGATTACAATGTAACCAATAATCTATCGGAAATTTATGCTTGGACCATAGACTTTTTTAGGCTTCAAAAAGGAGATAAATTCAAGGTCATATACAAGGAGAAATTCATCAATGATAGTATTTATGCCGGAGCTGGGCCCATTGAGGCAGCATATTTTGAACACAATGGGGAACCCTTTTACGCTTTTAATTTTGTTGCCGACTCCATTAAAAACATAGATGACTATTATGATGATGAGGCCAACAATTTAAGAAGGACCTTTCTAAGGGCCCCGGTGAAGTTTAGCAGAATATCATCAAGATACAATCTTAAGCGAAGAATAAAATATTATGGTTATAAAGTAAGGCCGCATAAAGGAACGGATTATGCCGCACCCATAGGAACCCCTATTTTGGCTACCGCCAACGGTACGGTTACCGAGTCTACTCGCAGGGGAGGTAATGGTAAATTTGTAAAGATCCGCCATAACGGGACCTATAGTACCCAGTACCTTCACATGAAAAAACAAAATGTAAAACGAGGCGATTTTGTAAAGCAAGGGGATGTTATAGGATGGATTGGGATGACGGGAAATACGGGAGGTCCCCATGTATGTTATCGTTTTTGGAAGAACGGCAGACAGGTAGACCCCCTACGCGAAAAACTACCGGCCGCCGAACCCTTGGCCGAGGAGCTTAGACCGGCTTACTGGTCACATATTGGCCCTAAGCGAGATCAACTGGATTGTATGGGTTTCCCGGAAAAAGAACCTGAGGAAGATCTATTAACCTATAACAACTAAAATGCCGTTACAGAACACTGACCCAACCACTACTAAAGCCTGGCAACGACTTGCACAACATTTTAAGGAAAACAAGGATACGCATTTAAAAGAGCTTTTTACCTCGGATAAGGACAGGGCGAAAAAGTTTACACGGCAATGGAACGATTTTTTGGTAGACTTTTCCAAGAACAATATTACCGGTGAAACCTTGGATATTTTAGTGCAATTGGCCAATGAAGTACAACTCAAAGATGCTATACAAAAGTATTACGGTGGCGACCCAATAAACAGTACGGAGGGTAGAGCGGTCTTGCACACGGCGCTCAGGGCAAAACAAACGGATACCGTTTTAGTTGATGGAGTGGATGTTGTGCCCGAAGTATATGCCGTAAAACAACACATAAGGAAATTCACAGATGCCGTTATTTCAGGAACCAAAAAAGGATATACGGGTAAGGCATTTACCGATGTAGTTAATATAGGCATAGGAGGTTCGGATTTGGGCCCCGCCATGGTTACCGAAGCATTGAAATTTTATAAAAACCAATTACGAACGCATTTTGTTAGTAACGTAGATGGTGATCATGTACATGAAGTGCTGCGGGAACTTGACCCTGAAACTACCCTGTTCGTCGTAGTCTCTAAAACATTTACGACCCAAGAGACCTTAAGTAATGCCACTACCATTAAAAAGTGGTTTCTAAAATATGCAAAACAAGAAGATGTAGCCCAACATTTTGCGGCTGTATCTACCAATACAACAAAAATTTCGGAATTTGGTATTGCGGAAGAAAATGTATTTCCCATGTGGGATTGGGTCGGAGGTCGCTTTTCCCTATGGAGTGCCGTTGGTCTGTCCATAGCCCTATCCGTGGGCTATGAGAATTTTAATGCCCTGCTGTCCGGGGCCAATGAAATGGATGAACACTTTAAGACCTCCGGGTTTCAAGAAAATATTCCCGTACTTCTGGCGCTTTTAAGCATCTGGTACAATAATTTTTATGACGCGGAGACAGAGGCCATTATACCCTATACCCAATATCTAAATAGGTTTTCTGCCTATTTACAACAGGGTATCATGGAGAGCAATGGCAAGAGTGTAGATAGAAAAGGCCAGAGGGTCAATTACCAGACAGGGACCATTATATGGGGAGAGCCGGGTACCAATTCACAGCACGCTTTCTTTCAATTGATCCATCAAGGAACAAAATTGATACCGGCAGATTTCATTGGTTTTAAGGAATCCCTACATGGGGATGCCGATCACCATAACAAATTAATGGCCAATTTCTTCGCACAGACCGAAGCTCTGATGAACGGAAAAAATTCGGATCAGGTCTATACAGAATTAAAGGATAAGGGCTTATCCGATGCTGAAATAGATAGATTATTACCCTTTAAAATTTTTGAGGGCAACAAGCCTACCAACACAATTTTGATCAACAAACTTACCCCAAAAAGCTTGGGCTCCTTAATTGCCCTCTACGAACATAAGATATTTGTGCAAGGTATCCTTTGGAATATCTACAGTTACGACCAATGGGGCGTAGAACTGGGCAAACAATTGGCGAATACGGTCTTGGGGGATATTCAAAATTCGGAAATTAGCGATCACGATTCCTCTACGGCAAGTCTTCTTCATTTTTTTAAGGGATAAATTAACAGTTTCCCAATTTTTGATAAGCTTTTATAACTTCCTTGTTTTCAATGTGTATTATGATAATTTTAAGTTAAATTTGCTGTGACTAATTTAACCTTTCGGTAATACATGGGTGTTAAAAATACAGCACTTTTGTAGCACTGAATAAAACAAATAAACACTATTGAAATGAGAAAACTTTACTTTGTAATCGCTGCATTACTGTTTTCGGCGATGACGTTTGCACAAGGGGTTACCACGTCCTCCATGGGAGGTAAGGTAACCGACAACACGGGGGAACCTTTACCAGGCGCTAGCGTGGTTGCCGTTCATACCCCGTCGGGAACCAAGTATGGTGCCGCAACGGATTTTGATGGTTTCTATCGTATATCGGGAATGCGTACGGGAGGACCTTATACCGTTACGATTTCCTATGTTGGGTTTAACGATGA
>JBCBZE010000200.1:0-6492 GCA_039815505.1 Bacteroidota bacterium
AGAAGAATATTTCCCTTCTTTTACACCGGTTAGAAACGGTCGCACTCTTTTCCGAACTTTTTTACCGCTAATTAATTGTGAAACTAAATTAGCTTGTCTTATTCTAATCCTAGGGAATTCTGTTGAGATAATTTCATCATAGTTCGGTAATTCACTTATTTCTTGGGCTACTAACTGAGATTTAAAATAGCGAATAAATAGAGTGGAAAAATAGATGGGCCTAACACCGAACTGATTAAGAAATTGTACCCTAAAGGGCATAAAGGCCCAACAGTAAAAATCTATCGACCTGTTACCATAGCGTAAGCGTAATAGGTCGATTAGAAAAAAAACCCAGACAGATAATAGGGGCACGGCATAATAAAATAGCATTGCCGATCCATATGGTGTTATATCCAATATCTGTTTTACGATAAAAAAAGAAATAGAGGCTAAAAGTACCGTGGTAAGCAAAAAGATATATTTTGGATAATTCCAGCTCTTTATCCGGAATTTTTCATACAAATTTCTTTTGTCATCAACAATATTAAATGGTTTACATAGTATCCATATAAGTCGTTCAAAAAAATCTTGAATTATGGTATTATCCCTATATTTTTTTAATTGTTGATAGTCATTTCCCGTCCATAATTGAAACCTAAAATCCAATTTATTCATGGATTTTTCAGGGTATTCACTAGTTTTAATTCGGGAGCACCATCGTGACATGATCAAGTCCCACCCCATGATGTCCCGATCCAAGTCCGTTACAATTTTACCCTCCAGTCCTTTATCCAAGGTATCGTACTCATCGATACTGAGGAGTTTATTTTCATTGATTTGAATATGCTTAATTTCTTGGGAAAGTAGGTGCATATATCCAACATGTCGGTTATGCGAATCAAACTTATAGCTAATAATAAAATATAAAGAAAGAATTATTACTACACCGGTAATCAAGATCCAAAGTAAGGCTTCAGGCTCACAAAATGGTTGTTCCGTGTTGCTTTTTAGAACATTGAACAATAGAAGTATAATACCATTGGCCCCAATGATAAATCCCAAATAATTGGTTATACAGGCTTTTATTTCCTTTACATCCGATTTTAATAATTCGTATTCTTTTGTCGACCCCTTAAGCATAAGTAAATTATTGGTTGAAATAGTAACAATTGAAGTAAGAATTTAACTAAAAAAGTATTAGGAATAAACACAAAAATCGATATTCGATAAAAGTAAAAAAACATCGATAAAATGCATATTGTCGTTTATCAAAATTTTGCATTTTCGGTCGGGCAACTCACTCGGTAATTTACTTGGCAAACCTTCTTATTTGATACATGGGGACGCTTTTTTATTCATTTCCTCAACAATTTAAAAAACAGTGGAACGGCCCAGGGGTTCTCCAAAAAGCTTAAAACTGAAAGATATGAATGGTACCTGGTCGGAATGCCAAATTTCAAATTGGGTTATCGCTATACTATCTATAACTACAATGAGGGTAGAACGAGATCTACCTTTTTTACCGATCGTTCGTGTTTAAAATTTCTTTATGAGCCAAACTCCTGTCAATAGAAGAAGCATCCCTAAAATTCGTTTCCAGTTGATCTCATGGATTGGAAACCCCAACCATCCAAAATGGTCAATGAGTACCGAACCCAATAGTTGCCCTACGATTACGATTCCTACGGCCGTGGACATTCCCAATTTGGGGGCCGCAATGATCAAGATAAAAATATAGGCTACGCCCAAAGGTGCGCCCATCCAACTCCACCATGGCGCTGCCACCATGACCTGTGTGCTTGGTAGGGAATACCGATAGGCCATAAACAAGATGGCGACCAAAACCGCACCTATTACAAAAACCGCTAGGGTAGAATGCCAAGGACTACCCAATTGTTTGCCCAATGCGGCATTGGAGGCGGTTTGGAGGGGAACTCCCAAACCGGCCGCCAAAACCAATACTAGATATAGTATTTCCATAAACTTATTTTTCATTGTCCCGATACTTTCTAAAGCATGTCAACCAGCATTCTGGCCGCAGCCATACCTGAATTTTGTTGTTGTCCGGTAATTAAGTTTCCGTCGGCAATTGCATAGGCACTGAACATGGGGGCTACCTTGAAATTACTCTCCATAATTTTTTGAGCTTCCTCTTCGATCCAAAAGGGTTGTATTTTAACACCTGCCGCAGTATCTGCATATTGCTCTTCGGAATTGGCAAAACCGGTCCAGCTTTTTCCTTTCACGAGTAGCTCGCCATCTGTTCCCTTGGCATCCAATAACAAACAAGTGGAATGGCATACAGCCGCACTGGGCTTGCCTGCTTCATAGAAACCTACGAACAACTTTTCTAAGTCCTTATTCCCTCGAAAAGTGTACATGGGGCCTTGGCCGCCTACCAAAAAAACAGCATCATAATCGTCTTGTTTTACCTCGGTCAGCTTTTGGGTATGGGCAAGGAGGTCCTTGAACCATTGCCGTTGCATATACCCTAGGGAGACCACATCATGGCCGGAATAGCTATCCGGTTCCGTAGGGTCGGAATATCCATCGATTTCCAATTTTCCCCCGGCAGTGGACACAAGGTCTACCTCATATCCTCCTTCTTGGAAAACAAATAACGGATGGGTAAGTTCGGCCGCCCAAAACCCAATGGGCCAACCGGTCTGCTCCGATACTGTAGGGCTGCTCGCCACCATCAATATTTTTCCTTTCGTTTCCGCACCGTGATAGTGCATATAGTTTTGTACTTCCTTCATTTTATTCTTTTTTGATGTTGATTCTATATAAGGCTTCATGTCCGGTTATAAATAAAGTTTCGTTGTTTGTCCCGAACGTTAAATTGGTAACTTCAAAATCCGTAGCGATTACATTTATCAATTCCCCGGAAGGCGAAAAGATATTTACCCCATCTCCACAAGCTGCATACAGATTATTGTCTTGCCCTACTTTAAGTCCATCCACACCCCAGGTGTTACTTTTTATGGTGGTCACCAATTTTACCTTTCCCAGGGTATTCGATGGTAAGACATCAAAGGCCATGATTCTTCTATCTCCTTCCTCTGAATTTCCTACATAAAGAATGGATTCGTCCTTGGAGAAGGCCAATCCATTGGGTTTGCCAAGAGTATTACAGACTAGGGTGGTGGTATGCTCACTGGGGTCATGGACAAAAATATAGTTTCCCTGTATTTCCCTAAATTCGGGGGCGTTTTCGCCATGGACCACTAGCAATCCATAGTCCGGGTCGGTAAACCAAATGGTACCGTCAGATTTGACGACCGCATCGTTGGGAGAGTTAAATTTTTTCCCCTCAAAGGTATCCGCTAGCATGGTGATATTTCCGGTAGTATCTATTTTCACCAGTCTTCTGGCACCTCCTTGGCAAGAGATGATATTGCCCGATCCATCAAAGGTATTTCCCCCGGCATAATAGCTAGGTTTTAAAAACTCTGAAATACCCATATCCGCCTTCCATTGCCAAAGGGTGTTGCCATTGACCTCACTAAAAATTAATCGTTTGTTTTGTTCTTCCCAAATGGGGCCTTCAAGGAATTGTAGGTTTTCGGCCAGCAATTCGATGGCCACATTTTTGTAGGAGGCACTTTCCGAGGGAACCGATATTTTGGCGGATTCTTTGGGGGTCATTTGTTTGAACGGACGCCCATGTGTTTTTGGTCTACCACTTGGCTTGCACATATTCAAGGTACGCTTGCCCGCGTACAGCCTGCCATTTTTAACGGTAAGCAGATCATAATCTTCAGAACATTCCGAAATCGATTCTATAAAAGAACATCCTTGGGAAACGTCCATTTTTTCTCCATAAACCAGGCCACAGGAAGCAAACCCTAAGGTATTTATGGTTTCCGCGTCCCTAGTAAGCAGTGTAAGGTGTTTTTTGTCTATTTGGTAGGTGCCTTCCCAAGAACCTTCAACTAGTTGGGAAGCGGCCGTAATTTCATAAACTCCGGTAAACTCCAATTTAAACAGGGGGTCATGGCCTTTGGGGTCGGAGTACGTAAAGACCTTTAGATGCCATTCCTTATCGGTTAGTAAAAGTTCTTTATGGGAAAATGAAGCTCCTTCGTTTTCCAACTCGGCACTTTCCCAAGAGCCCACAAGTTCCTTTTTAAAATTATCCAGTGCTGTGGTATTGCTCTCCTGACAAGAGCCTAACAAAATCAATAATACGAGGAGCAAGGATATTGGATGATGTTTCATTTCTAAGGTTTTTTATTGTGAATGTTTAAGCCAAAAGAGAGCAATAGATCATTGGAATTTAAACCTTGCAATACAATGTTTTCAAAAAAATAATCCAGTGCGGTTCTAAAGGAAAGCCACTTCGTGATTTTATAATCGATGTTCAAATCCAGTTTCATGCGCGTATCCTTAATGAGCGCCGTTGAGGCGTGAAACCAATAAATGTATTCGATGCGGATGTCACGATGCTTAAAAAAATGTTCCCCGACGATTCTTGGAGAGGGTCTTATGATTCTTCGCAGCTTGCTATCTTGAGGTCCTAGAATTCGAAATTCGTTGCCATTATAATCCGTATAGTCATATAACAATGCAAACTGGGTATACAACGTATGATGGGGTTTCTGTAACATGGTATAGCTAATGCCAGGACCGGTTATTATCCTAAAATCTACCTGGCGCCTTTCGGAATATTCATAAATAGAAACAAAAAAGGGCTGAACCCTTTTATGGGGGTTAAGGAGGGCTAATCCCTTAACATAATAGTCGTATTCCGTGACCCGGCCGTTGACCCGGTTGTATATCATGGATGGCAATATATTATAGCGCCATTTGTGGCCTACGCGGTCAAATTCACCCTCGGAAACTGCAAATTGCCTGTTTCGGTTGCCCCAAGAGAAGAGCCCGGTACCGGTTAATCTATATCGAATATCCGTGGGATTTTCCCCAGGTCCTATATGTTGACAAAGGGCATGGGAAAAAAAACCGGACAATACCATTAAAAAACAAACACCTTTCATATTCATGAAGTTCCTTAGGCTAAATACCTATGAGCGAATAAAACTAGGGCGTACATTTGGAGGATTTTGTTCAAATCATGCGCAGTTTGTTCAAATCTTGCAGAAAATTTTGGAAGGTAGGTTACCGGGAGCTGTCCACCAAAGGAAATTCCAAGACCGCCTCCGTTCCTTTGGTATTTTTGTAATGGATGGTTCCCAGTAGCTGATCGGTTAATAACTCCACCAGTTGAAGCCCAAGGGATTTCTCATTGTTTTCTTTAAATCCGGTGCCATTGTCCATTACCTTAAGTACAAAGGATTTTGTGGTCTTCCCAAACGATAACTTTAGTTCCCCTTGATTGTTTGGAAAGGCATGTTTTATCGCATTCGTTATAAGTTCGGAAAAAATAAGCCCAAGGGGGACCACCCGTTGAATGTCCAGACCCAGGGTGTCAAAGGACTTAAGCACCGTTATTTCTTCCGAATCCAAGGTTCCAACACTAATGATGTAATCGGATAACTTGTTCAAATAATCGCCCACATCTACCTTCGCCAGGCTCTGGGAGGCATATAGGGTCTCGTGGATCAGGGCTATGGATTGAAGCCTGTTCTGACTGTTATGAAGAAACTCATTGATATCCCCTATTTTATTGGATTGACGGGCTTGTATGCTCAAAAGACTATTCACTATTTGAAGGTTGTTCTTTACGCGGTGATGCACTTCTTTCAACAATACTTCCTTATCCTGATTGGATTTTGTCAATTGTTCCTCGCTCTTGCTCAACTGGGAATTTTTGCTTTCCAATTCTTGCCGTGCCAGCAGCAATTGGGCGTTCTTTCTTTTTCTTGAGACATAGGCCCTGTATAAAAAAAGAATAACTGCAGTTCCCAACAGAATTGTCCCGATAAAAAAGATGCGCTCACGCTCCTTTTTCTCTATTTCGGCATCCTGAAGTAGCTGATTGGATTTTAGTCTGGAAATTTCCAATTCTTTTTCCTTGACTTCGTACTGGGTCTTTAATCTATTGATACTCTCCAGCCTGTCCAGGTTTTGAAGACTATCATCAAGCTTACGGGCCATTTCAATATACTGCAATGCTTTCCGGGGATTTTTCCGTTTTTTATAAAGCGTCGAGAGCGATTCCAATAACAAAACATCTTCAACAGAAGCCGAATTTTGGTCCACACTCTTTAAAGCACTTAGCATGCTGGTTTCCGATGCCCTTAGGTTTCCCAACTTCAGGTAGGCCTGACCAAGGTGGGAATTTGCACTGTGCACCACATCCATATCCTTAACTTCATGGCCTATAGCCAAGGCTTCTTTCAAAGGTACCAATGCCCTTTGTGGTTGACCAACTTCCACATAGAGCTCTCCAAGGATATTTAGGGTATTTGCCAATGAGGGCATAACCTTAAGCCGCCTTTTAATTTCCATGGCCTCGTTCAAGGTAGATTCCGCCATTTCAAAATCTCCTAGTTTTATAAGGATATTACCAAGGTTATTTAGGCCATAACTAAGCTCTAACTCACTTTC
>JBCBZE010000235.1:0-5662 GCA_039815505.1 Bacteroidota bacterium
GCGGTTGGTAGATCGGTATGTTAAATGATTGGGGGCATATTTTACAAGCGCGATACTGGCGGTAGTGTCTTTTTGGAAACTGAACAGATTGAGGTTGGGAAAAGCATTGGTATTTACCGTGGCCTCTTTCTTTACATCCAGCTTATCCAAGGCTTTGATTTCTTCATCGGCCGTTTTAACTTTTACGAGCTTTTCTACAAACCATGCATTTCCATTTGCGTCGGGATTGACCGCAGGGTAGCTCCTCCCTTCCTCGGTTTGTTGAATGATATACTTTATGTTAAGCATGTTCAACACCCGAATGTTGTTCTTATAAATATGAAAATCAAACAACTCTTGCATGCCCGCGGGTTTGGCCGCATGGTATCCTCCTATGGATTGATAAAAATAAGAGGTCCTTGCGCCATTAAGGCCTTCGGCGGGATCAAAAACCCTAAAAATAGTAGAATCGGTCGCAATTTGTTTATCCACGGCACGCTCCTGAAAAGGCTGCGTCATTCTTCGCTTGGCCACAAAATCTTCTTGATTTACATAACGTTTGGCCACGCCCACCAAATCGAACACCATAAGAAGTCCGATCGCGATTACGACTACAGTTTCTTTTATTCTTTCTTTTAGGTACAGCCAAATAATCAAGGCGGTGAGCACTACAAACACCAAAGACCTAAGCGTATCGTTAATGAAGACCGCCTCTCGATCCCGTTGGATCACCGCGGCCAGTTCTGCCCATTCAATCTCCCCATACGGTGCCGTAAAACTGAACATGCCCTTTACCAATAACAGGGTCGCCCCCAAGCCACCGACAATAAAAAAACTTAGCTTTAGTGCCCTAAGTTTAGTATTGTTCTTGATACCATTCTTGAAGAGTGCCGCTAATCCCAGGATGGCCAGAATAGGCACACATAATTCTAAAATGACCTGAATGGAAGATACGGCGCGGAACTTATTATAGAGCGGAAAATAATCGATCATAAAGTCCGTGAGCCCGCTAAAATTCTTGCCCCAAGACAATAACAAAGATAGCAGCGTACCTGCTACCAGCCACCATTTCACCTTCCCTTTCACTAAAAAAAGTCCCAGTACAAAAAGAAAAACCAGAATAGCTCCAATATAAGCAGGACCTGCGGTACCAGGTTGGGCGCCCCAATATAGCGGCAGCTGTTTGGAAATCTCCAAGGCTTTGTTTCTTGGGAAATCCTGTTCTGTAAGGAACTTGTAGGTCTTGGAAGATGTTCCCAAATTTTCCCCGTTGGATCCACCGAACAATCTGGGAACGAACAGGTTCAGGGATTCAACGATTCCATAACTGTAGGCGGTAATATATTCCTTGCTCAGTCCTTTCGAGTTTTCCTTGGGAGAGCCATCCGGTTCTATGGTAAGCGCCGTGTTGCCCCGGGTGCTCCAATCTGCATATTCTTTGGTGGCCATTAAACCAGTAGCGTTGGCAGCGATTCCCAAAACTACGGCCCCGATCAAAATGCCAGTGGATATAAAAAAATGTTTTAGTTTCTTTTTACGAATTGCATCTATAAGATACGCAACACCTAAAATTAGGACCAATAACATAAAGTAATAGGTCATTTGATAATGATTGGCACCTACCTCTAAGGCCATAGCAATTGCCGCTAGGACAAAGCCCCACAAATATTTTTTCCGAAATACCAGTACAATCCCCCCCAAAAGCATAGGCAAATAACCAAGGGCATGTGCTTTGGCATTATGCCCTACCCCAAGAATTATGATCATATACGTGGAAAAACCAAAAGCCAATGCACCAAGTACGGCTAGCTTATAATCCACTTTTAAACAACAAAGCAATATATAAAAGCCTATGAAATAGAGAAATAGATAGTCCGCAGGCCGTGGTAGGAAACGAATGAGCTTATCCAGCTTTTTTACGTAGTTATGTGGATAGTTGGCACCCAATTGATAGGTGGGCATACCACCAAAGGCACTATTGGTCCAATACGGTTCTTCCCCGGTACGCTTTCTAAAATCGTTCTGTTCTTTGGCCATACCGGTATATTGTTGAATATCCGATTGGAAAATTACCTTCCCCTGAAGCACAGGGTGGAAATAAGCCAAGGCAGCAATAACAAAAAATATAAGAACAAAAAAGTGGACAAATAACGCTTTAACGTTGGTCTTCATGGATTGGCAGTCTAGCAATAATTACTCAATTTCCTCAAAATCTATATATTCTCCAACTTTTTTTGAGGGATTGCTTTTATTAGCGGTACTTTTATTGATGATGACATCTCCCATTTGGTCTTCGTTTTGGGAGTTTTGTTCCGCATATTGCCCAAACCTTTCCCTAAAATGTTTTTCGGTCTTTTTCGCTGCATAGCTAAACAGTTTTGGAGCCAACAATCTACCTAGCATTTTAAGCAGATAATATACTAATAGTATAATTAAAACCGTTTTCAATAAAGCCATATTCTTATGAAAATTTATATCAAAAGTACAATTCTAACGTTGTATTAACTGTGCAAAAGTCTTAAAATAATAATAAAACATAACGAAAAGGTAATCCCAGAGCAATGAAAAAAACGATATTCTTAACTTTTTTAGCAGCCTTATTGTTCCCTTTTTTTAGTGTTTCCCAATATACGGACGTCATCAATTCCAACAGACCCGGACTTTCGGTCAGTGCCTATGCCGTAGGAAAAAATGTTTTTCAAGTGGAATTCGGGGTGGCCTATGAGCAACAGGACGATACCGATTTGGCTACGGAATCCAATATTGTTGGGGCCGACTTTTCACTGAGATATGGGTTGTTGTTCGAAGAATTGGAAATTAATTGGGAAGGTACCTTTCAAAACCAAAACATCACCTTCACCGATACCATTGGATTGGATGGTTCCAGGACCGATTTTGGTAGAAACCGGATAGGCCTTAAATACTTGGTTTATGATCCCTACAAAAATCCGGAACGCAATAAGCCCAACCTGTACAGTTGGCGCGCCAATAATAAGTTTCAATTAAGAAATCTGCTGCCTGCCGTATCCATTTATGCAGGGGCCAATATTCTGTTCGGTGATAATCCATTTTTTGTGGGAGATCCCACGGTTTCTCCTAGGGTGATGGTAGCCACCCAAAGCAGGTTAACACCCAAGTTTGTGTTAATAAGCAATATATCCTATGATAGGATTGGTTCTGACTTTCCGGAATGGGGATATCTTATTTCCCTTTCACATGCCTTTAGAAACCCTAAATGGAGTGTGTTCGTGGAAAACCAGGGTGTAAGCAGCGATCGATATTCGGATATCCTCCTGCGCAGTGGCGTAGCGCACTTGATCAATGAAAAAATACAGGCCGATGTAAACCTCGGTGCCAATTTTAAGAACACTCCTTCACGAATTTTTGTCTCGGCAGGATTTTCCTATAGGTTTGATATGCATAAAGACGAATTAAAACCTATAGAGGATCAGAAGGCAGGGGAAAATGGCGAACCGATCAAGAAAAATGCCATGAAGAAAAAGAAAAAGAAGGCTAAGAAGGGTGATGGGGCCGAAGATATAGATTTAGGTCCTTCCAAAAAACAATTGCGGAAACTAAAGAAAAAGGAAAAAAAGAAAAAGAAAAAAGATGAGGATAACGGAGTGATAGATTTTTGAATCGTTTAATTTAGATTGACTTTCTTTTATCGTGTAGATTAATATTGCTATTATTGATGGTATAAAAGACATACCATGATCACCATTAAAGAGGCCGTCGGAAAATCCGATTTGAAAAAATTTGTAACTTTTCCCTTTTCACTTTATAAAGACTCTCCTTATTGGGTTCCTCCCATTATAAAAGACGAGCTGGAAAGCTTTGACAAGCGGAAAAATCCCGTTTTTAAAGATGCCGATGCCCAGTTCTTTTTGGCGTATAAAGACCAGACCATTGTAGGGCGTATCGTGGCTATAATCAATCATATAGAAATTGAACAACAGAAAATCCGGAAGATGCGATTTGGGTGGTTCGATTTTATCGATGACCATGAAGTATCCAAGGTCTTACTGGAAAAAGTCGCTGAAATCGGATCCGCACATCAACTGGAATATATGGAAGGGCCCGTTGGCTTCTCCAACTTGGACAAAGTTGGTGTGTTGACCGAAGGTTTTGATCATATAGGAACCATGATTACGTGGTACAATCACCCTTATTATGTAAATCATTACGAACAATTGGGGTTTGTCAAGGAAAAGGAATACATGGAGAATAAATTTCCCTTTACCAATGCAGATCCGGCACTTTTTACCAAAGTACAAGCGCTTATAAAAAAACGGTACCAATTGCGTGAAATAAATTTCACCAAGACCAAGGAGGTCTTGCCCATGGCGGATAAAATGTTTGATCTATTTAATGAAACCTACTCTTCTTTGGCCTCTTTTGTGCCCATTACCGATATTCAAAAAGCATATTTTAAGAAGAAATATATCAGTTTCATAAATCCGGAATACATAAAATTCATTGTGGATAAAGATGATCAACTCATTGCTTTTTCCATAGTTATGCCTTCTTTTTCAAAGGCATTGCAAAAAGCAAAGGGTAAATTGTTCCCTTTTGGCATTTATCATTTACTACAGGCAAAAAAAAACAGTAAAGATGTTATCTTTTATTTGATCGGGGTTCATCCAGACTACCAGAACAAGGGGGTTACCGCCATTGTTTTCAATGAGTATTATAAAACATTTAAGGCAAAAGGAATAGAGAATTGTATCCGAACCCCGGAATTGGAGGAAAATACCGCCATACGGCAGATTTGGAAGCATTTTGACCCTGTGGTACATAAGCGGCGAAGAACCTACAGGAAAAATCTGTAATCGGTAAGGTTATACTTTTCAAAACAATGGAGCCCAAAGAAATCTTTGGGCTCCATTGTTTTGTTTCAATTATACGCTATATCATTCTCCCATAGCGGCAGCTACAGCGGCGGAAAGCCTTTTATAGGTTCCATTGTTAAGACGCTCACGAATTGCCGAGAATGCGTCCAAAGTAATGGCAATATCTTCAAGGGTATGTGTTGCGGTAGGAATCATTCGCAATAATATAAGCCCCTTAGGAATAACGGGGTAGACCACAATGGAGCAGAATATTCCGTAGTTCTCCCTTAAATCCTTGACCAATGCCATGGCTTCCGGGATACTACCGCTTAGATATACCGGTGTAACACAACTAGAGGTTGTACCAATATCAAAACCTCTTTCCTTAAGACCATTTTGCAGGGCATTTACATTTTCCCATAGCTTCGCCTTAAGTTGGGGCATTGTCCGTAACATATCCAAACGTTTCAAAGCCCCCTTTACATAGACCATGGGTAGCGACTTGGCGAACATTTGAGATCTTAGATTATATTTTAGGTAATCTATGATTTCCTTATCTGCTGCCAAAAAAGCCCCGATTCCCGCCATGGACTTTGCAAATGTGGCAAAGTATACATCTATGTCGTCCTGAACGCCTTGTTCCTCTCCTGCGCCGGCACCCGTTTTTCCCAAAGTACCAAAACCATGGGCATCATCTACCATTAGTCTAAACGTGAACTTTTCCTTTAAAGCTACTATCTCCTTTAGCTTCCCCTGTTCTCCGCGCATACCAAATACACCCTCGGAGATTACAAGGATACCCCCACCTGTCTGCTCTGCCATCTTAGTGGCCCGCTCCAAGTTTTTCTCCA
>JBCBZE010000020.1:0-20979 GCA_039815505.1 Bacteroidota bacterium
GTCCGCAACGATCTGGTATCTGGTAACGGCTTTTTTCGTTTTAAGGGAAACCTCAAAATCCGGGGCCAAGCCCAATTCAAACTCAAAATCGAACTCTTCCGCGTCCCAGTTGAAATTATCTTGTTGTTTGGGAAGGGGATTCCCTAGGACATCTAGCTTTTCTTCGGTGAGGTATTTGTTGAGGTTGTCCTGAAGTAATTTATTGACCTCATCGACCAATACGGCCTTTCCATATTGTTTTTTGATCAACCCCATAGGAACTTGACCTTTCCTAAAACCTGGGATATTTGCCTGTTTCCTATAATCTTTTAGAATACCTTCTACTTTTTCCTTATAATCTTCCTTTGTGATAGCAACTTTTACAACAGCATTCAACTCGTCTATCTGCTCTTTGATAATATTCATTTCTATATCTGGTTTTGCATAAATAAAATGGGAGGCAAAAGTAGAACTTTTTATGAAGTAGAACAAGTTTTTAAATTACTGAATGTCATAACAATACCTTAATTTTTTTTATCCTCTTTGAGAAGTGAAAACAATATGGATTGAAGAAAGGAAAGTAAAAGGCTAAAAAGTATCGCCCACCATATACTGTTAACCGTAAAACCAGAGATAAAACTATCGGCCAAAAGGATGATTATGGCATTAATGATTAAAAGGAAAAGTCCTAATGTGATGATGGTTACCGGTAGGGTAAGAACAATGAGAATAGGTTTAACAATAAAGTTTAAAAGACTTAATACGATTGCTACGACAATGGCCGTGGTGTACGAGTCTACGCCCACACCTGGCAATATTTTGGATAGTATCACGACTGCCAAGGCGCTTAGAAGAATTCTTAATATAAGTTTCATTAGTAGTAGGGTTTAGAATAAACAAAAAAGGCACCGGAATACCGGTACCTTTAAAAATAAGAAATTATATTTTATTTAGTCGATATAAAGCCCTGTATAATCCAAGGGATTTACACCTGGCAAATTAGAACCATATTTTTCGTTTATCGCTTCAACAAATAAGTTGGCCAAAAGGGCATAGCCTCTGGGGGAAGGATGTACCCCATCCAAAGAGAATCCACCACCTGTGGCATAGGTATCGGTTACCACGCTTCCATCGGCCAATGGTTCCCCACTTGCCGCGATTACATCCCTCAAATAAGCGTTTGCATCAACAAGCGCCAAATCAAATTGGGTGGCCAAAGCTTCAATTGTCTGGTTGTACGCTGCTACCGCATTGCTGGCCACTTCTTGTTCCTCCGGAGTCAAAACCCACTGATCGGCCAAAGGAACGGCCACTCCATTAATGGAGGTTGGGTCGTCTGGGTTTGCCAAGGTCCCGATGAATGTTTGTGAGGTAAAAACCAAAAGATCTTCCGCGGTCGCTTGCCTAAGATTGATCAATCCGGGATTAATTCCCGTAAGATCGGATAAGTCTTCGTCCAAAATTACTACGGCATTACTATCCCCTGCTGCAAAAGAAATCATACGTCGCTCCGCTTCCTCAACACTAAGTGGTATAAAGCCAGGTGCGACCTCTACACCCGCCAATTGTTGTAAACCCCCGTTATAGGCCGCGTAAGCACCATTTAGCAATGCGGCGGTAGCCTCATCCAATGGAACAGGATTATGGGGTACGGTTGTAAAGAAAGGAATTGATGTTACATCTGGAATATTGGCAACCACTCCTTGGGCTCCACCAGCTGTAAGGGATTGTAAAAGTGTTTGGTAAACACTTGCGAATACACTACTATTGGTTACATCGCTTCCGCCGTAGGTAGAAGGGTCTAGATTTCCTGTTTCATTGTGGTCAATTCCAACACCACCGGAAGTGGCGTAACCCAATATATCGTTATTTCCGATCCAAAGGGAAAAGAAAGTGGGGTCCTGTGCCACGGCATCACCTATAACAGTGGCATTGGGATCTGATGCAAATCTTGCAAAGTAAGGATTCGCCTGTTGAACCGGGACCCCGGCCAGATTACCGAACCCTTCTGCCAACAATTGAAAACTAGTGGCACCCGGAACCCCCATATTATTAAAAGGTCCGGTAAGTACATTGGTGATTTCCGTAGTACCTGTTCCCGTTACGGGAACTGGCGCGGGCGAACCGCTGGCAAAAGATAAAATCAATCGATTTCCTAAAATGGGTTCCCCCATAAAAGTAGCACCGCCTAAACCATCTGCCATAAATGGAATTTCAAAAGGACCACCGCCCACTAACGCAAAGTTGGAGGACAACATATTGGGATAAGAGGCTATTTGTCCATCTTCGAACAAAGCATTGTCCGAAAAGCCTGCGGTTAGGGAGTTGCCCACAGCGACATAATTTGAAAAGTTGGCTGAACCACTCGTAAATTCAATTGGTGGCGGTTCCGAAGTCGAGGGAGGTGTTACATCATCATCATCGCTACAAGAAACAAAAACAAGCCCGAAAAACGCGAGCAATGCTAAAATCTTTTTCATCTATAAAATTTTGAGTTAGTTTAAGTTAAATTACTGTTAACAAACAATGGAATCAAAATTAACCAAAATTATGAGACATGCAATATAATACCCTAAAAAATTATGCATGCATAATAAATTATGGCATTTTTTAACAATTTAGGAATGTTATGGTTTTTTGGAAAAATTGTTTAGGGTTCTCTGCATGTAACCAATGACCCGCATTCTCCACCGTCTCGATTGCTGCTTTGGGAAAGTGTCTTTTGATGTCCGGAGTATCTTGGGGTGCAATATATTCAGATCGGTCGCCTCTCAAGAATAGGGTAGGCCCGTTGTAAAGTGCGGAAACGGGGATAGCATCTCCAATTTCTTCCATTCTGTTACTTAAAACCTTTAAATTAAAACGAAATCCTAGTTTGCCTTTTTCTACCCAATATAAATTTTTTAGCAAAAATTGCCGTGTACCAATAGTGTCAATAGACTTGGCCAATTCCTCATCTGCCTTTCCCCGAGAGCTGATACGGTCTATGGGAATGGCGTTAAGGGCGTTTATTATATCTTGGTGGTGGGGTGGATAAAATTTTGGTGCGATATCGGCCACAATTAATTTTTCCACCAATTCTGGATGTTTGCAAGCTAGGGTCATCACGGTTTTCCCACCCATGGAATGTCCCAATAAAATTGCTTTGGGCAGCCTGTGGTGTAAGATGTGCTGTCTTATATCCTCTGCAAGAATATCATAATTGAAATCTTCGGAATGAAAGCTTTTTCCGTGATTACGTTGGTCTATAAGGTGAACTTCAAACCCTTCGTTTGCATATTGCGTACCAAGTGTCTTCCAATTATCCGACATTCCCAAAAAGCCATGTAATATCAATAAGGGTTTGCCCGCACCAATGATGTTAGCATGTAAGGGTTTCATTATTTCAACAGGTTTAAGTACATATTTATCACATTTTCCATCCCTGAATATAGCGACTCGCAAATGAGGGCATGACCAATGGAAACTTCCAACAGATAGGGTACGTTTTGTTTAAAGTATTTAATATTGTCCAAACTTAGGTCATGACCGGCGTTGACGCCCAAACCCAGTTCATGGGCTATTTTTGCAGCTTCCGCAAAGGATTGCACGGCTTTTTTATTATCCTTTTCATAGGTTTTGGCGTAACTTTCCGTGTAGAGCTCCACTCTATCTGTTCCCGTAAGGGCCGCGCCTTCTATCATTTTTGGATTGGTGTCGACAAAAATCGAGGTTCTAATGCCTTTGTCTTTAAAAATTTGGATTACATCCTTTAAAAACCCCTTATGGCTTACAGTATCCCAACCTGCATTTGAGGTTATGGCATCTGCGGCATCCGGTACCAAAGTAACCTGTGTAGGGTTTACTTCCAAAACCAGGTCAATGAATTTTTTAATGGGATTTCCCTCAATATTGAATTCCGTATGGACCATTTTTTTTAAATCCCGTGTATCTTGATATGTAATATGCCTTTCATCTGGTCTGGGATGTACGGTTATACCCTCTGCACCGAATCCTTCCATATCCCTTACAACTTTAAGTAGGTCGGGAACATTACCACCACGGGCGTTTCTTAAGGTGGCTATTTTATTAACATTAACGCTCAATTTTGTCATTACAAGAAGTTGCTTTGATGAAAGGACAAAAATACAAATTAGGCACGCCTTTTGATATTTAAAATTAGTATTTTGCGTTACATTATAAAGTTATGAAGATTCAGTCGCACATAATAACATCGATACCCGTTTTTACGATAGGGAATTCCCTGAAAGAGGTTATTCAATTTTTCAAGAATACCACTTTCTCGCATGTTGCCGTGCAGGAAAACGAGCATTTTTTGGGGGTTTTGGGGGAGAATGATCTACAAAACTTTGAGGGGAATAAGAAAATTGAGGATTACAGATATAATTTGGAATCTTTTTTCGTGCGAAAGGAAACATCTTGGTTGGATGTATTGGAAATGTTTGCTAGGAACGAAGCCAATCTTTTGCCGGTGTTGGACGAGGATAATCTGATTGTTGGATATTATGACCTTACAGATATTGTTAGTGCATTTATTGATACTCCTTTTTTTACCGAGCCTGGTGGGATCCTGGTGGTGGCCAAGGGAATAAAGGATTATTCCTTTAGCGAAATAGCACAGATTGTGGAAAGTAACAATAATAGGCTACTGGGCGGGTTTATTACGGACCTTAAAAATGATGTTGTACAAATTACCATTAAAGTGGAAGCTTCCCATCTCAATGAAATCATCCAAAGTTTTAGGAGATATAATTACAGTATCGTTTTTGGTAATAATGACGATCAGTTTCTCGAAGATTTGAAACAACGGTCAGATTATTTGGATAAATATCTAAACGTCTGATATGAAGGTCGCCATTTACGGTCAAACATATACCGAAGACGTTCTGGATTATGTGATAGAACTTTTGGATGAATACAAAAAAGTATCCTCGGAGGTTTATTTGGAGGATGAATTTCATAAATCTTTATCTGCTTACAAGTACACAGGGGAACATAAGGTTTTTACGGAGACCGATGGCTTGGATAGTTCCTTTGATATGTTTGTTAGCTTTGGGGGAGATGGTACCATTTTAAGGGCCACGACCTATGTAAGGGATTTGGGTATTCCCATTGTGGGGGTCAACACAGGACGATTGGGATTCTTATCTACCTTTAAAAAAGAGGATGTTGGAAAGATGGTCAATGAATTTGTTGCCGGAGCCTATACCATAGTTGAAAGAAGCCTGGTAGAAGTCCTATCAGATTTTGAAATACCGGAATTTGGCCACTTAAACTTTGCGCTGAACGAGGTTACCGTGAGCAGAAAGGATACTACCTCCATGATTACCATTGAAACCTATTTGAACAATGAGTACCTGACTTCATATTGGGCCGATGGACTTATCATAGCCACCCCTACGGGCTCAACAGGGTATTCACTGAGTTGCGGTGGACCGGTAATAACACCAACGGCAAAATCTTTGATTTTAACCCCTATTGCCCCACATAATTTAAATGCAAGACCTTTGGTAATATCCGATGATACTAAAATTAGACTAAAAGTTTCCGGAAGAGAGGAAAATCATTTGGTGTCGTTAGATTCCAGAATCGCTTCTTTGGAAAATGGAAAGGAACTGGTTGTTCAAAAGACGGACTTCACAATTAAAATGATAGAATATACTTCTGAAAGCTTTTTAAAAACACTTCGTAACAAATTACTATGGGGCGAGGATCGTCGTAATTGATAGTAAAACAAAACAATAAATACAGCTAAAAGTTGTTTATCAAATGAGAACAAGAGATATCACAATTTCCTAGGCTAAAATGTTGGAATTGTTATATTTGCAAACTTTTAGAATTGATGAGAGTATTTATTGTTTTAATTCTTGTGTTTATTTTTACGGGAATAAATGCCCAGACCTATGAAATTGGGCTTTTTGCAGGAGGTGCCAATAACATTGGTGATGTGGGCAGAACAAATTATGTATTGCCTTCCGGGCCGGCATTTGGAGGTTTGTTCAAATGGAACAAGAGTAAAAGATATGCTTGGCGCGCCAGTATTATATATGGAAGTTTTACGGCAGACGATTCAAAATCCAATACTTCTGCCAGGCAACAGAGGGGTTTTGTAATAGATAATTCGGTTTTAGAGGCTTCCGCGGGTTTAGAGTTTAATTTCGTGGAATATAATTTGCATAAATTAGGACCTGCTTTTACACCTTATCTATATACGGGCTTAACGTATTTTAGGTATGATTTTAATTATTTTGACGCAGGTCAATTACAAGATATTGATCAAAAGGACGGTTCATTTGCCATTCCTATGGTCGTGGGGTTGAAAGCAAGGATAAACCAATATCTAATATTGGGAGCTGAAGTTGGTGCAAGATATACCTTTACGGATAATTTGGATGCAAGTAATCCGGAAGGCTCCAATTTTGAGCAATTTAGGTTTGGGAATATTTTAAGTGATGATTGGTACGTTTTTTCTGGGTTGACCCTTACATATACGTTTGGGAGAAAACCCTGTTCCGATTGTTTCGAGTAACACTATTATGAACACTATTGAGGATTTAAATGACGGTAAATTGCCGCATCATATCGCCATTATTATGGATGGTAACGGTAGATGGGCAAAACAAAAAGGAAAACATAGATTCTTTGGCCATGAACATGGGGTGAATACCGTAAGACATACGGTTGAAAACTGTGCCAAGATGGGCCTGGAATATCTCACTCTTTATACCTTCTCCACGGAAAACTGGAAACGCCCCAAGTTAGAAGTTGATACCCTAATGAAACTCTTGGTATCTTCTTTAAAAAAGGAACTGAAGACCCTTAATAAGAACAATATTCGCTTAAATGCCATTGGAAACATTGCCTCCTTACCTGGAAAAGCACATAAAGAACTCAAGGAAGTAATCACAAAAACAGATAAAAATACGGGCATGACCTTGACCTTGGCACTCAGTTATGGAGCTAGAGAGGAGCTTCAAAACGCAGTAAAACATATAAGTGTCAAAGTTAAAAATAATATAATTTCCCCCGAAGATATTGATGAAACCATTATAAATACTCATCTTTACACGCATGATTTGCCAGATGTGGACCTGTTGATCCGGACCAGCGGAGAGCACAGAATAAGCAATTTTTTACTTTGGCAAATAGCATATGCCGAATTATATTTTATTGATGTATTTTGGCCCGATTTTAGCGAGCATCATTTGGTAGAGGCAATTATAAATTACCAAAACAGAGAAAGAAGATTTGGAAAAACTAGCGAACAACTCAACTAGGGGTATGAACAGGTTTATATCTCCAGTATTATCATGTATACTCACACTCCTTTTTTTTACCGCATTAACCTCCGCACAGGAGACCTCATATGAAGACGGCAAGAAATATATTTTAGGCGGCCTCACCGTCACCGGTCTTCAGAGTTATAATGAACAAACCGTTAAGACATATACGGGACTTAGGGTAGGACAACCCATTACCATTCCCGGTGAGCAAATAAGCGCTATTATCAAGAAGTTATGGGGATTGGAACTTTTTAGTGACGTAGAGTTTTACATCACTAACATTGAAGGAGACAACATTTTCCTGGAATTATACATTCAGGAACGCCCCACATTATCCAAAGTCACGGTCTATGGTGTCAAAAAACGAAAGGTAGAAGACATCATTCAGGATACGGACCTAAAGAAAGGTAAAAAGATTACCGAAAGCCTTATTGCGAATACTAAAAACTATCTGGAAAACAAATATAAGAAACAAGGTTACCTCAATACCAAGGTAAATATAGCCACCGCCAAGGATACTACCGATACAAATACCAGGAGTATGGTGGTTAATGTTAAAAAGGGCGATAAGGTTAAAGTGCGGAATATTGTTTTTGAAGGAAATGAGAAGATAAAGGACAAAAAATTACGGAAAGCCCTAAAAAACACCAAAAAGAAAAAGATTTACCGCTTTTGGAAAAAATCAAAGTACATCAATGATGACTATGAGGAAGATTTATCCTCCTTGATAGACAAGTATGCCGAAAATGGATACCGGGATGCAAGAGTTTTGTCGGATACCGTAATAGTGGTCGATGATAACAACATCGATTTAAAAATTAAAGTAGAGGAAGGGAACAAATACTACTTTGGGGATATAGATTTTGTTGGTAATACGGTCTATTCGGATAGACAGCTTGGTCAAGTTATGGGCATTAAAAAAGGAAATACCTATAATGGCGTTCTATTGCGAAAACGTATAGCCGACGATTCTAAACCAGATGCGGAGGATATCACCAATCTGTACCAAAATAATGGTTATTTGTTTTCCAGTATCAATCCCGTGGAGATTTCCGCGGAGAACGATACCATTAATTTTGAGATTCGTATCATCGAAGGAAAAGAGACTTTTTTGGATCATGTAACCGTCAAAGGAAACGACAAGACCAACGACCACGTAATTTTTAGGGAATTGCGCACGCGTCCCGGGCAGAAATATAGCAAGGCGGATATTGTAAGAAGTATAAGGGAATTGGGACAATTAGGGTTTTTTGACGCTGAGCAGATCGTTCCGGACATTCAGAACCCCAACCCTAATGAGGGTACAGTGGACGTTGAATATAGTTTAGTGGAATCCGGCTCCAGTCAGATAGAACTCCAAGGTGGCTTTGGAGGAGGAGGTTTTATAGGGACCTTGGGCCTCTCTTTCAGTAATTTTTCACTTAGGAATTTATTCAAGGGAGAGGCGTATAGACCGGTTCCCATGGGTGACGGACAAACATTTGCCTTGCGCCTACAGGCAAGTAGGTCTTTTAGGGTCTATAGTCTTAATTTTTCCGAACCTTGGCTTGGTGGTAAGAAACCGGTTCGCTTTAACATGTCGCTATCCCGAACACAACAGTTCGGCACTTCGTTTAATGCCAACGGAAGGGTACGGGTAGATCGGTCAAGGCAGTTTTCCATTACAGGGGTTTCTTTGGGAATTGCCAAAAGGGTACAATGGCCCGATGATTTCTTTACCGTATCACATGCTTTAAGTTATCAATTATTTAATTTTCAAGATTTTAACAACGGTATCCTGAATTTTGGAAATGGAAAGGCTAATTCCTTGGCCTATACTTTTGGAATTTCCAGAAATTCCGCAGGACCGGGTCGTATCTATCCTGTAACCGGTTCTACTTTTGAAATTACAGCGAAAGTTACGCCGCCCTACTCGCTTTTTAGTCAAAAGGATTTTAAATCTTTGAGATTAAGAAGTGAAGAATTAACCCCTTTGGTAAATTCAAATACGGCCACTGTCGAGGAAAGAGAGGAATTGGAAGAAGTGGAAGCAGAGCGTTTTAATCTATTGGAATTTTATAAAATAAAATTTAAAGGAGACTGGTATACGCGCCTGGTAGATAAGTTGGTGCTAAGGACCAATGCCGAGTTAGGGTTTTTGGGAAATTACAACAATGATATTGGGGACGTCCCATTTGAACGCTTTTTTGTTGGTGGGGACGGACTGGGTAACTTTACCTTGGACGGTAGGGAGGTTATACAATTAAGGGGATATGAAAACTCCTCCTTAACACCGGTGAACCCATTGACCAACAGTCAAGATGGTGGAACTATATACAATAAATTCTCCTTGGAGCTTAGATATCCACTTACATTAAAGCCATCTGCGTCTATATATGGACTTGCATTTTTAGAAGGTGGTAATGCCTTCAACAATTTTCAGGAATTTAATCCGTTTCAAATAAAAAGATCGGCCGGATTGGGTATTCGAATTTTTATGCCCGCCTTTGGTCTTTTAGGAATTGATTTTGGATATGGTTTTGATTCAGATAATTTACCGGGTTCTGTAGGCCCCAGTGGTTGGCAGACGCACTTTATCATAGGACAGCAATTTTAATCAAATCGTAACTTTTCCTACATTATCGACAAAGTTAAATGGTTCATCTTAAAATAATTAGTTACTTTGGCACGATATTTTCTATGTAAAAACCGATATTAAAAATGCAAGCAAAAACAAAAGTTCTTTTAATTTTAGTTACTGTATTATGTGCTTCTTATAGTTTTGCACAGAGGGGCGTTAGGATTGGCTATGTGGACATGGAGTACATCTTGGAGAATGTTGAGGAATATAGGGATGCTAGTGAACAGTTAGAGACCAAGGTTCAGAAATGGAAGGTAGAGATAGAGCAAAAGCAGAGTGTTGTGGAGCAAATGCGGCAGGATTTAATGGCAGAGAAAGTGCTATTAACCGATGAGCTGATTATTGAAAGGGAAGAAGATATCCAAATTTTGGAAAAAGAAATGCTGGAATACCAGCAGGATCGTTTTGGACCACAAGGAGATTTGGTCATACAAAAGCGATTATTGATCCAGCCTATACAAGATCAGGTTTTTAATGAAGTACAAAAAATTGGCTCCAATAAAAAGTACGATTTTATTTTTGATAAATCAGCGGATGTTGTAATGTTGTACTCCCAAAAAAGGCACGATATAAGCGATTTGGTATTACGCGGTATTGCTAGGACAAGAAAAATCAGCAAACCCAAAAAGAAAAATATAAAAAGTCGTTTAGAAGATTTTGAAGGGGAAACGTTGGAGGAAGAGATTAGTGATGCATTAAAGGAAAGACAGGAAAAGGCGGCCCAGGCACAAGAAGCGAGGGAAAAGACGGCGGATGAAAGAAGGGCAGAGCAATTAAGGATAAGAGAAGAGCGGAAAAAAGCCTACGAGGCTAGAAGGAAGAAATTGTTGGAAGAGCGGGATGCCAAGAGGAAAGCTAAGGCAGAAGAACGAAAGAAAGCCACGGAGAAGGAAAAAGACACCATTAACTAAATCTGGGGTTTGTGTCCTAAGATATTAACTATAATTCAAAAATTAACACTCAAACATTAATTAAAGATCATGAAACAAGTAAAAAAAGTAGCAGTAGCCCTAATTTTATTTATAGCAGCTACTAGTTTTGTAAATGCACAGAGCAAAGTGGCGCATATAAACGTGCAACAACTTTTATCTGAAATGCCGGAGATGAAAGCGGCGCAAGGGGAGCTAAAGAAGCTGCAAGAGACGTATGGTGCCGATATTGAAAGCTCTGTTACGGAATTAAAGAATAAGGTTACCCAATACCAAAACGAAGCTTCTTCCAAATCTAGGGAAGAAAATGAAAAAAGAGCTGTAGAGTTACAAGGATTTGAGAAGAATATAAAAGAAGCTGAGCAAGCGGCTTATCAGGAAATCCAGAAAAAACAGGCCGAATTATTTGCACCTATATCGGAAAAAGCAAAAGCCGCAATTGACAAAGTGGCCGCAGCACTTGGATATGACTACGTCGTAGATGCCACGCAAGGACTGGGCCTAATTGTAGCGAACGGAAAAGACCTTTTGCCAGAGGTTAAAAAAGAATTGGGGTTCTAAAAGAACTACTTCACAAACTAAAAAAACCATCCGGATTTACGGATGGTTTTTTATTTTCCAATAACTGTTATTTTTTGCTAAGTTGCAAAGGATTTTCATTAATTGCCGTACATGGGTAACGATCCAATAGGGATTTTTGATTCTGGGGTAGGTGGAACTTCTGTTTGGAAAGAGGTATATAAGCTTATGCCATATGAACATACTATTTATCTTGCAGATAGCAAGAACGCCCCTTATGGTGAAAAACACCCGGACGAGATTCTACGGTTGAGTATAAAGAACACCGATTTTTTGTTGAACAGGGATTGTAAATTAATTGTGGTCGCTTGCAATACGGCTACTACCAATGCCATTGATTATCTTAGGTCTAACTACAAAGTTCCATTTATTGGAATAGAACCGGCCATTAAACCTGCCGCTTTACAGTCCCGATCCAAAACAGTGGGGATATTGGCGACTAAAGGTACATTGTCCAGTAGTTTATTTCATAGTACCTCAAAGAACCATGCCAACGGAATTACGGTCATAGAACAAGAAGGCAAGGGCCTTGTAAATTTGATAGAATCCGGTAGGGTACATACACGGGAAACCAAAGAATTACTGCAACAGATTTTGGACCCTATGCTTCAACAGGACATTGATTATTTGGTACTGGGTTGCACGCATTATCCTTATTTGATACCCGTTTTAAGGGAACTGCTCCCCAAACATGTTCAAGTCATAGACTCCGGTGAGGCAGTTGCAAAGCAAACCTTGAATATTTTAAAGGGAAATGAACTCTTGAACCCTTCTTTTGGGAAGGGCAAGCATCAATTTTATACAAATAAGGATAAAGCTGTTTTGAACAGCTTCCTGAAGGATGTTGACACCACCTATGAAACTTTTTACCTGGACTTTTAGAAATTTACCTTCGCTCGTAAGTCAAATAGGTAAAATCGTATGGATGTCTATCATCTTTAGGGTGATACGTAGAAGCCGTTAATTTCCAAATAGTTTCGTCGATTTTAGGAAAGAATACATCTGCTTCAAAAGATGCATGCACACGGGTTAGTTCTATCGTATGGGCATAAATTAATCCGGAACTGTATATTTCACCACCGCCAATAATAAAGGAAAGCGTATCATTTTGCACCAATTTTATAGCCTCTTCCAAGGAATTGACCACCATACAATTAGCAAAGCCCGCTTTGTAATCCGTATCACGGGTAATAATAATATGTGTTCTGTTGGGGAGGGTTTTGGGGAAGCTTTCAAATGTTTTTCTGCCCATAATAATCTTATGCCCCGTAGTTAGGTTTTTAAAACGCTTAAAATCATCTGGGAGATGCCATAACAAATCATTGTTCTTGCCTAGCGCATTGTTCTCTCCGGCTGCCGCTATCATTGTTATGATGTTCACTACTCTTTTTTTTTATTGATGTTGGAAAGGGGAAAATCCGTATTTATTTCCTTTTGTAGTTCGGCGATGCGTTGCTTCTGTTTTAGCACCAATTTTTCTCTTTGCTTGCGTTCCCAGTCTTTTCCCATGAACTTTTGGGTAACCAGCACATTAAATGCATGTACAACGAATAGAAATGCCCAAAGGGTAATGACCCAAACGAACCAATTATATTCCACACCATATTTAAGGACCTTATTGATCAAGACCAAAAAAACACTTCCCATAAGGAAAATAACGAAGTGTGTAAAGAGTCGTTTCTTCTGTCCTATACGATGCTGGGCGTATTCTAACAACTCGTGTTGTTCCAAATCTATTTTGGGTTTGTTTTTATGCTTCGAAAACATGCGAATACCTATCTTTACCAACAAAGATACAGTAATTCAATAACTCGTTTTGTATGCAGGGCATTGTTAAGAAGTTTCCGGTATTGGGGCAGTATATTTATGCAAATACGGCGGCTTCCGGACTTTTGTACGATGACCTGTTAGAATGGAGACAAGAACACGATTTGGATTTCTTAATAGGCGGCATACCCATGAAAAGTGCTTGCCTGGGATTAATCTCGGAAACCCGGAATACCGTTGGCACTTTTTTTAACTGTAAACAGGAGAATATTGCTTTGACACCTAACTTCTCCTTGGGTTTAAATATGCTTTTGGAAGGTTTGGACAAAAAGGAAAGGGTATTGCTCTTGGAAAACGACTACCCATCGGTAAACTGGCCTTTCGAAGATAGGGGTTTCCCGATTACCTATGCAAGGATTGACGAAAATTTGGAACAAAATATTCTAGAGAAGATATCATCCGAGGATATTTCGGTACTTGCTCTTAGTCTAGTTCAGTGGTTGAACGGTGTTCAAATAGACCTGGATTTTTTAAGAAGTTTAAAAAAAGAGCACCCTGAACTCATTATTATAGCCGATGGGACCCAGTTCTGCGGCACTACTGATTTCAATTTTGAGGCATCAGGGATAGACGTACTGGGTGCCAGTGCCTATAAATGGCTTTTGGCCGGACATGGGAATGGATTTTTCCTTTTTCAGGATGATGTAAAGGCAAAATTTTCCCTTGAGACAATTGGTCTTAACGGGGTAAATGGTGATGTGACAATGAAAGAAAGTATCCGGTTTACCGAACGTTTGGAGCCCGGCCATTTGGATACTTTAAACTTTGGAAGTCTAAAATTTTCGTTGGAGTTTTTATCGGATATCGGAATAGGGAATATAGCAACTCGTAATCGGAATTTATCACTGATGGCAAAAAAGAGATTTTCAGAACTTGGACTTTTAGAGGATGTCGTATTGGCAAGAGAAGGTCATAGCACCATATTTAATATTAAAGGAGATGATACCGTCTATAAAAAGTTAACGGAAAATGATGTTGTCTGTTCCCGTCGAGGGAACGGAATTCGACTTAGTTTTCATTTTTATAATTCAGAAAACGACATTGATCGCATTATGGGAATCTTAAAAACGGTTCTCTAGTATATAATTACTTCAAAAAACGATACGCTTTTTTAATAAAAATGAACTTATGGTGAGCCGTATTTTATCAAAATGATAAATATGACTTTAATCATTGTGTGTGAGGGATTTAATACTTTTTTTTGCACTATAATTTAAAATTGAATTAATATGTCTATCGCAAAACAATATTTAAAGACTAAACCTGTATGTAAGGTTACTTTTACAGTACCTGCAGAAGATGCAAAAAAAGTTGCCGTAGTAGGTGATTTCAATAATTGGAATCCAAAAGGAAGTACGCTAAAAAAATTAAAGAACGGAACGTTCAAAGGAACTTTCGATTTGCCAAAAGAGAACACTTTTGAATTTAAGTACATCATCGATGGCAATTATGTAAACGAAGCGGAAGCGGATCGTTACCAGTGGAACGATTATGCCGGAGCTGAAAATGCTGTGCTAGAAGTATAAGCTTATGAAGATGTTGCCATTGGGGAAGCTATTCCTCAATGGTAACACCTTTCCAAAATGCCACCCTTCCCTTAATCTGTTTTGCCAACTCGCTAACTTCGGGATAATACCAAGCAGCATCGGTATTTTCCTTTCCCAGTACTTCTAAAGTGTAATAAGAAGCTTCACCTTTCCATGGACATATGGAATGTGTGTTACTGGACTTAAAATATTCTTTTTTTATACTTTCCGAAGGGAAGTAATGATTATTTTCTATGACTATGGTGTCATCACTTTCCGCAATTACGGTATCGTTCCAAATGGCTTTCATAAGCGTTATATTTTTTTAAATACGTAGTTTTTATATAGATTTTTGGGATCTGCGAATTCTGTTACGATCTGTAATCCCGATTTTTTAGCCAGCCACTTCACCACCTCGTCATCATATTTTTGCGATATCTCTGTATGAATGGTCTCCCAAGGCTTAAAATAAACGGTCATGTCCAGTTTTTCAATGGAAACAGTTTGGGCTTCCTTGGCTACTAAATAACTTTTGGCAGTACCTGTTTCAGGGTCATAGACTTCCCAATGTAAAAATTTGCCAATATCAAAATTGCCACCTAGTTCGGTGTTAATGCGTACCAGTACATTTTTGTTAAAAGCAGCCGTAATGCCCGTTTCATCGTTATAGGCATCCAATATGGTCTGTGGGTTTTTCTTTTGGTCAAATCCCATGAACAATAAGTCATTTTTTTGCATCAACTCTTGAATACTGCCAAGAAATTCAATTGCCTGTGGATGCAGCAGATTCCCGATATTGGAACCCAAAAAAAGAATTACCTTTTTGGTGTCATCAAGGGTATTTATACCTTTTAATGTTTCAAAATAAGTGCCCTGTTGTGTTTGGATGGGGACCTCTGGTAGTTCTTCGTTGACAGATTTCTCCAATTGATCCAATACGTTTTGACTAATGTCAATGGGTAGATAGGTAAAATCGATATTATGTTCCGAAAAATAACGCAACAGAATCTTCGTTTTTTTTCCATCACCTGCACCAAGCTCTATTAAGTTGAATTCATCGGTGTTTTTGGTGAACAGTTCAGCTATTTCCTTTTTATATAAAGAAAGAATATCGAACTCACAATCTGTAAGATAATATTGGGGCATAGCCATAATATCCTGAAAAAGTTTATCCCCTTTTTCATCATAAAAGTATTTAGAAGATAAGTGTTTGGGATAATCTGTAAGTCCTTGAAATACTTCCTCCTCAAATTGCGTTCTAAAAATAACGGTCGTTTTTTGCTGCATGTGTTGCTTAAGTCAAGATGATTTGGCCAACCTTAATCCGGTAAATTGCCATCTTAAATCTGGGTGAAAAAAGTTGCGATAGGTGGATCTAGTATGTTTATTGGGTGTAGCGACAGAACCGCCACGGAGCACTTTTTGGCTTATCATGAATTTGCCATTATACTCGCCTAGGGCACCATCCGCTTTTTTATAATTTGGGTAAGGTAAATACGCACTTTCTGTCCATTCCCAGCGTTTTCCCCAAGGAAAATATACTTGTGCCATTTCCCATTCAAATTCTGTGGGCAAACGGCAACCTTTCCATTGGGCGTAGGCAAAGGCTTCATAATATGAAATATGTGTAATTGGTAAACTTTCGTCTACCTTTTGAAGTCCATTTAAGGTATAATGAAACCATTCCCCTTTTGTTTTGTGCCAATATAGGGGAGCAGAAATACCATTTTGATTGATCCAATCCCAACCTTCGGCGTGCCATAAATCAAATTTCTGATACCCCCCTGCATGTATAAACTCCATATACTCCTCCGTGGTGACCAATTTATTGGAGATTTGGTAGGGTTGTAGATAGACCTTGTGCCTTCCAAGTTCATTGTCATAACAAAAATCGTTATTTGCATGACCAATTTCATAAACCCCTTCGTTGATCGATATCCATTCTGGCTGGTGCTCCTCTGTGATATGCTCTTTAAATTGATCGGAGTAAACAGGGAGGAGCGGGTTATTGCCTAAAATATATTTAATATCGGTCAACAATAATTCTTGATGTTGTTTCTCATGATGAATCCCAATCTCTAAAAGATCTAAAAGCCCAGGGTCTTGGTTCACTTCCAAAAGTCTTGCGATGGCAGTGGTTACATACGTTCTATATTCATAGACCTTTTGCACTGAAGGACGGGACAAGTTACCCCGATCGGATCTAACTACCCGTTCTCCCACAGCTTCATAATAGCTGTTGAACACAAAAGAAAAATCGGCATTAAAAACGCTATAATTGGGATGGTATTGTTTTAAAATGAACTCCTCAAAAAACCATGTAGTATGGCCCAAATGCCATTTAGGGGGAGAGACATCCACTATAGGTTGCACCACATAGTCCTCTATCTCCAATGGTGTGCAAATATGTTCAGTATGTTTTCGAGTTTCCAAAAAGAAATCCAGAAGGGTTTCCGTAAGTATCATGCATCATTTTATGAATTAAAGATACGAAAAATAGGGATTTCCAAAACCGGGGAAGGTTAAGGTGGTGTTAAAAGGAACAATTCTTTGGAGGTTAATTTTTTCATGTATCAGGGAAGGAGCGCATACTTTCAAAACGGAACGGGTTAGCTAAAGTTGAAGTAAACAACATTAAAAACTTAAATTTTATTAATATTTTTCTTACGAAATTTAATTGTCGTACCTTTCTTATCAACGGGTTACCTATGATATGACCATAGGTTCCGTTTTAGTATAATACATAAACCTCAAAATCTTAAAAAATGAAGAAAGTTACACTCTTAATGGGCTTATGCCTATTTCTATGCTGTTTCGCAGGACGTGCGCAGAACAAGGACCTTCCCTTTGTTTGGGAAAATGCTACTATTTATTTTGTACTTACGGACCGTTTTGAAAACGGTGACCTTTCCAACGATTTTTCGTATGGAAGGCAACAAGACGGGGCACCCCTTCGAAGTTATGAAGGAGGAGACCTTCAAGGCCTTATAAATAGACTCAATAGTGGTTATTTTGATGATTTGGGCGTAAGCGCTATTTGGATTACACCACCTTATGAAAATATTCATGGTGCTACGGATGAAGGTCAAGGTAGAAACTACGCATTTCACGGTTACTGGGCCAAGGATTGGACTGCGATAGACCGCAACTTGGGAGACGAGAACCTGTTCCAAACATTCGTGGATACTGCCCATGACCGTGGAATACGGATCATTATGGATGTGGTACTTAATCATGTGGGGCCGGATAATCCCGATGATGAAGCTTGGCCCAGTGATTGGGTTCGAAGAGACCCCACTTGCAATTTTAATGGCCCCGCAGGCACTATTCCATGTGAACTGGTAGATAATCTCCCGGATATTAGGACAGAAAGCAATAGTCCGGTTGCACTGCCGCAATGGTTATTGGATAAATGGGCGGCTGAAGGGAGGCAATCACAGGAATTGGCCGAACTAGATGCCTTTTTTAATCGGACAGGCTTCCCGAGAGCCCCCCGATTTTATATTATCAAGTGGCTAACGGATTACGTTCGTGAATTTGGAGTTGATGGTTTTAGGGTGGATACGGTAAAACATGTGGAGGAACCTGTCTGGGGGGAGTTGAAACCTGAAGCCGTTTTGGCGCTGCAAGAATGGAAGGCCAATAACCCGGATAAAAAATTGGATGATCTCCCGTTTTGGATGACTGGAGAAGTTTTTAACTACTTCGCGCTAGCTATGGGGCGGGTTTTTAACGGTGACGGTTTTAATGTGGACTATTATAATAACGGATTTGAAAACCTAATAGACTTTGGGTTTAGATTTGAAGCCAATAATGGTTTGGAAACCCTATTTTCAAATTATAGCAATTTGCTTCAAAACCAACTTTTTGGTGGAAGTGCCATGAATTTTTTAACCAATCATGATACACAGGAAGTGTTTGATAGGAATCGTACCCGAACATTTGAGGCAGGTACAAAATTGCTACTTTCCCCGTCCACGGCGCAGATTTATTACGGTGATGAAACAGCACGGACGTTAACGCCAGGAGGTGGTGTTACCGGTGATGCCACCCTGCGTTCCTTTATGAATTTTGGCGATCTTACCAATCAGAACTCATTGGCTTCCCTAACCTTGTTACATTATAATAAAATAGGAAAGTTTAGAAGAGAGCACGTATCGGTAGGAGCTGGAGTCCATAGTCTGGTCCAGAATACACCCTATGCCTTTAAAAGAGAATATGATAAAAACGGGATTTCCGATAAGACCTTGGTATATTCTGGAAACGATGGTGATTTTACAGGGAGCGTTGATCTTTTTGGATTATGGTCAAATGGTACTGAACTTACTGATTATTTTTCCGGAAATACGGCTATAGTCAGTAACGGCTTCGCCGATTTCAATAGTTCTTTTGGTCTGTTGCTGATCGGTGAGGCTCCCGATTCTGACCCTCCACCTCCATCCAGTTTTGTAGTGAATGCAAAAAAGCCTAACGACTGGGGTCAAATCAATGCCTACATATTCAATAACAAAACAAATTCAGTATTGCAAGGAACGCCAGGTTGGCCTGGCCAAACCATGGGTCCATTAAGCGGAAGTTCCGCATGGAATACCCTAACGATCAATGTGCCATCAGGTGTAAGTACGGATGATATTAGTATGGTTTTCAATAATAACAATAATGGTAGCCAAACAGTGGATTTAACCCGTAATAGGGATGGTTGGTTTGAATTTACCTCTGGTGGCGCCTTCCGGAATGGTGTTTGGACGGATACCTGCCCGTCTGATTGCCCTGGGAACGGGAGCAATACCTTTCGTATATTCGCCCAAAAACCTTTGGACTGGGGTGCTATATATACCTATGCCTTCAATACCTCATTAAATACGACCCTATCAGGAACTTCTGGATGGCCGGGACAACAAATGACCCAATTAAGCGGTACTAACGATTGGTACTTTTATGATATTGTCATTCCCTCAGGGGTCAGTGCTTCCGAAATAGGTATTGTATTTAATAACAATAACGCCGGGAGTCAATCTGCAGATCTAGTACGAGATCGGGAGGGATGGTTCAATTTTACTTCGGGAGGGGCCATACGATCGGGCTCATGGTCAGATAATTGTCCGTTTGATTGTCCCTCGGCATCTCTTACCGCTATATTGGATTTGGATGATTCATTTTCCGTTGAAGATACCATTATAGCCTTCCCAAACCCTTCCTCCGGACAAGGGGATATACAGATTACGCTGTCCAAAAAAGAAAAGGTTGCCATTGTAATCTATGACTTCACCGGTAGGGTAGTGCAAGATGTATTCAAAGGGGAGATGGCCGCAGGCTTACATACCTTGCCTTATAATTTGACCGGAACCGGAACTTATTTGTATACGATAAGAATTGGAGAGGTTAAGAAAAGCGGTAAGCTGGTGGTTAATTAAGAATACCGGTACCTTATCTGCGTTTTATAAAGCCCTATAGGAAACATCTATGGGGTTTTCTTATTGAGTGTAAACGTAATGGGTATGGAATAGGGTACTTTAACAGGGTCTCCATTCCTTTTTCCCGGAATCATATCAGGAAGAAATTTAAGGATTCTTAGGGCTTCTCGTTCAAGTAATAAGTGAGGGCCCCTAACCCTAATATTTTCGACTTTCCCTGTTTGGGAAATACTAAATATTGTATATACTTTCCCTGATATACCTTGACTCACAGCTTGTGAAGGATATTTGAAATGATATTTAATATGATTTTTCATTTTTTTATGAAAACAAGCTGTAGCCTCAGTATCCGAAAGATTTTCACAACCTGGAAAAATGGGTGTTTCTTCAATTGTTCCGCCCGTATATTTTTTTTGGGTCTTAATAGGTTCCAATTTAATTTCATCATGAGCCCTTAATATAGCATATTGGAAATTCAGAAAGTGTTTGGATATGACCGGGGCGGTTTTACGATTTAGTATTTTGAATATCGGCAAGGCCCTTATGACTCCATTTAAACTGGATTTTGATTTTTCATTAAGCTTTTTCGCATTGATTCTGAAATAGCTAGACTCTTTTATTATTTTTCCATTAGCATTGACTAAAATTGTTAAGTTAATAGAAAGTGTATCTTTTTTTATCTTTTTTAAAAGGTTAAGCTTTTTTTTCTGGTTAAGAAGTTTAAAAACTTCCTTTTCCATAAGGTCGTACAAACAATCATTACTGTCTTCTTTATTGCTACAATCCGGATGGATCAGCTGTTCTTGCGGATAATAAATGGAA
>JBCBZE010000042.1:0-14999 GCA_039815505.1 Bacteroidota bacterium
ACAAAAGCCGCCCACCCGGTATACGATGTACCTACTTCCACTCTACCCTCGTTGTAAAAATGGCAAACGGCAGCGGCCAGCCCATCGGTACTATCCAAATTCTTGGGTAGGGTTTTTAATCCTAATGTACTTTGTAGCATTTTGGCCACTTGTTCCTTACTCGCATTTCCATTTCCGGTAATGGCCATTTTAATTTTCTTGGGTAAATATTCGGTTATGGGAATCTGTCTGGAAAGTCCTGCCGCCATGGCCACTCCCTGAGCTCGCCCCAATTTTAACATGGACTGCACATTCTTTCCAAAAAAAGGAGCTTCAATGGCTATCTCATCAGGGTGATAGGTGTCTATCAATTCCAGGGTCCGCTCAAAAATAAGTTTCAGTTTGGTATAGGGGTCGTTATATTTTTTTAGCAACAGTTCGTTCATCTGAACAAATTGCATTTTCTTATTTACCACCTTAATGATACCAAACCCCATGATCGTAGTGCCCGGATCTATTCCCAAAATAATTTTTTCGTTGGCCAAAACCGATTCAATTTGAATTTAAGATAATTGGAATTCTATATTTTGTACTTACGGGAACGCCCCGTTTTATCGCTGGCTCAATTTTAGGCAGGCTATTTAGGCTTTCCGTTACTTTTTCGCCCAGTTCCTTCATTTGCCCCTTGAGTATCTGTTTATTATGGATCTGTTGAACAAAAATGGTTCCGTTACTTTCTAAAATAAAATCTACATAAACGGTATCCTTTATCTGTTGGTCCAACAGGACATTAAATTCTTGAAAAGTCATTTCAAAATGCAGCATCAGGGTTTCTTGAAAACAATTTTTCTGCACTTCTTTATCAGCCGTTTCATCACAATCACTGAATAACGGATACTGATCTACATCGTTCCAGTCGATTTCCTGCATTTCCTGATCCACCAGTTCCTGGGTCTTTTTTTCCTTGGATTCAAAAAAATTGCACGAAGCTAAACAGCAGCAAATCAGCAGTTTCAATAATTTACGCATGTACTCGTATTATTTGGCGAAAATTACGATTTTTTGAACAATCTATTTATTCAAAGTATCTTTATGTAATTCATCCAAACCATGTTGTAACAAATCCTAGCTATTTTCGTCAAACAGGAAATGATCAAATGGATATCACCCTATTTATTTTGGGCTTTTTATTAATGCTCGTTGGTATTTTAGGAAGCTTTTTACCGGTACTGCCAGGCCCCCCCGTTAGTTGGCTGGGTCTTCTATTACTTTATTTAACCCAGGTTATCCCGGACGATTGGTGGGTCTTGGGGATTACTTTGGCGGTAGCATTGGTGGTTTTTGCGTTGGACTATATCATTCCCGCAGTTGGCACCAAAAAATTTGGTGGTAGTAAGGCCGGGATGTTAGGTACGACTGTTGGACTTTTGGTGGCCTTATTTTTTCCCATACTTGGTATTTTTGGCATCATTGTATGGCCTTTTGTGGGTGCCTTGATAGGGGAATTAATCAACAAAGCGGATAACAAAACCGCTCTAAAAGCCGCTTTTGGTTCCTTCATAGGGTTTCTTACCGGAACATTTTTGAAGTTTGTTGTCGCTATAGTCTATTTTGGGATATTTGTCGCCAAAGCATGGGAATACAAGGGCGCATTATTTCCCTTCTTTAACTAATTAAGACATCCAAACCGTTTTATCTTGAACCGGTTTTCTTGTTGCTTCCGCGATTTCCATATCGTAACATCCCATATAGAAAAAGCCAAGACATTTCTCCCCTGTCTTCATATCTAAAAATTCATGCATATATCTAATAAGACCCGGAGAGCTCCAATAACTGCCAATTCCCATTGCTGTGCAACACAACCACATATTTTGAACCGCCATGGCCACAGCTGCGATCTCTTCCCATTCCGGCAAACTTTCATTGGGATCTCGCTGCATACATATAGCAATTACCGCTCCCGCCCTTTTTGGGTTTTCCATCAATTTCTTTGTTTTAAATGCTTTCGGATTTGTAACTACTTCTTGATACTTTTTGGCCAAAAACATACCTAAATCCTCTTTGGATCTGCCCATTAATACTTTAAAACGCCAGGGTTCCGTTTTTTTGTGGTTAGGTGCCCAATTAGCGGCCTCCAATATTTTTTCTATGTCCGATTTGGCAATCGGTTTTTCATTGTATTGTGCTGGGAATACGGAACGTCTATTTTTTATAAGATCAAAAATCATACATCTTTACATTTAAATTTCGTAGTAATTATAAGGGTGTTATACACCAAAGAAACGGATAGGTTTTAAGGGATACATTATGAATTAAAAATAGTTTGTTAGATCTGTTACGCCAACCAAGATTGATAATACGTTCCATCATCGATGTCCAGAGCCATTTGCGTGAGCTTTAACGGTTTAAACGTATCGATCATAACGGCCAGCTCCTCTGTCTTAGTTTTACCAATGCTTGCTTCATAGGTCCCAGGATGCGGTCCATGTGGTATTCCCGCCGGATGTAGGGAGATATAGCCCTGATCTATATTTTTGCGACTCATAAAATCGCCATCCACGTAGTACAAAACCTCATCGGAATCTATGTTGGAATGGTTGTACGGTGCCGGTATGGATTCCGGATGGTAATCATATAAACGCGGGCAGAACGAACAAACCACAAAAGCTCCGGTCTCAAAGGTCTGATGTACCGGTGGTGGCTGATGTACCCTTCCGGTTATGGGTTCAAAATCGTGGATAGAAAAAGCATAGGGATAGTTATAGCCATCCCAGCCTACGACATCAAATGGGTGGGTAGCATACACCAGATGATGCAATTGCCCTTGTTTTTTAACCTTCATAGGAAACTCCCCTTTTTCGTCATGGGTCTGTAGATTTTGTGGTAGTTTAAAATCGCGCTCACAAAAAGGAGAATGCTCCAAATGCTGTCCAAACCAGTTACGGTATCGTTTGGGCGTATATATTGGATGATATGATTCCGTAACCAATAAACGGTTATCTTCGGTATGGAACTGAATTTGATAAATCATTCCTCGCGGAATTAAAATATAGTCGCCATACGCAAACGGGATTTCCCCCAACAAGGTCTTTAAAGTTCCACTCCCTTTATGGACGAACAACAATTCGTCCGCATCCGTATTTTTATAAAAATAATCGGTCATGGACTTTTTGGGTGCCGCCAACCCTACATGCACATCACTATTGAATAAAATGGTTTTCCGACTTTCCAAAAAATCATCTTCCGGTTGTACTTTAAACCCTATTAACAGCCTGGACTTTATATTGTGTTCCACGGCTGCCTTTGGTCTTAGGTCGATTGTTTCACCAACCTCCTTTACTTGGGTGGGCCTGTGCAAATGGTATAACAAAGATGACATACCATCAAAGCCTATCGTACCGAACAATTGTTCATAATGAAGGGTACCGTCCTCCTTTTTGAAAATGGTGTGTCTCTTATGGGGTATTCTCCCTTGTTTGTGATATAACGGCATATTGCACTGCTTTAATTACTACCTATTAAAATTACGATAAATACGTTATTTTAAGTGACTTCTTTTAAAAATTATGGTTTTTGTAGGCAGCAGATGGCAGGAGTAATTATTTATAAGGTAAATACAAGAAGTTTTGAACAGTCTTTCCAAAATACGTATTATCATTGCGTAATTGGCAACAAAAAAAGCCTCCCATATGGAAAGCCTTTCATTGGTTAGCGTCTTCCCGATTATGATCGGGATCGACATCTACATCTAGGCATCGATCAAAGTCGATGCACAACACAACGCTGCAAATATAATAAAGGTTTTTAATTTGGGCTATGCTTTTGGATTATAAGATCTAATGATCAAACGGGCAGCTTTGTCAAAATTAATGTAATTATATATCCAGTTAAAGAAAACGATAACGCGATTTCTGAAACCCACCAGAAACCATAAATGAATGAACATCCAGATGAACCAGGCAAAAAATCCACCGAATTTTAGTCTATGTAGATCAACCACCGCTTTGTTTCTACCTACGGTAGCCATAGTTCCCTTATCAAAATATGTAAATGGAACCATAGGTTTTTCAAGGGTAAGCCTTCTTATGTTCTTGGCCAAATGTTCTCCCTGCTGTATGGCCGGTTGGGCAACTTGCGGATGTCCTTTGGGGAAATCCTTGGTTTCCATATATGCTATATCGCCAATAGCAAAAATATTGGCATACCCTTCAACTTGATTGAAAGCATTTACTTTAAACCGATTGAGCCTATCTACCAACACATCGGAATCAAAACCATCTACCGTAGCTCCGGTTACCCCGGCCGTCCATATAAAGTTTTTGGTTTTCATACCTTCGCCATTGTTCATTAACAATGTTTCGCCATCATAATCGGCTACAATGGTGTTCAAATGAATTTTTACCCCTAGGTTTTCCAAAAATCCATGCGCATTTTTTGAAGCTTCCTCGCTCATGGGCGATAAAACCCTATCCGAGCCTTCGAATAAGTGGATTTCCATCTCATTAATGTCCAAATGCCTATAATCTTTTGGAAACACATTCCTTTTTAATTCGGCAAAGGCACCGGCAAGTTCTACACCGGTAGGTCCTGCACCCACAATACAAAAATTCAATAACGACATCCGTTCTTCCTCATCAGGGGAATCGTCTGCCTTCTCAAAATTTTGAAGCATTAGGCTTCGTATATTCAATGCCTGTGGAACCGTTTTCATTGGCATGGCATGTTCCTGAATATTGGTATTACCAAAAAAGTTGGTTCTTGTACCCATAGCCATTACCAAATAATCGTAGCAAATTTCACCCATGTCCGTAAGGACCGTTTGTGCCACTGGATCTACTTTTTCCACCTTGGCCCACCTAAAATGAAAATCTCTGAGTTTTCGTAATACCTTGCGAATGGGATACGCAATAGAACCAGGCTCTAAACCACTGGTGGAAACCTGATATAATAAGGGTTGAAATGTATGGTAGTTACGCTTATCTATAAGCACCACCTGTACATTTTGATGTTTCAGATTTTTGGCCAAGGATATGCCTGCAAAACCACCACCAATAATTACCATTCTCTTCTTGTCGGTTTCAGGAAGGTTCATGTATAAATTTTACATAAAAATAATCAATCTACAGCCGTTTAAAGCAACTTTAAATGAACTATAACAGACTTTCACGATACGATGAAAAACGTAAAAAAAAGATGAATTGTTGGCCTGGACAGCATTTATCGAACTTTAGCACTTGTGGTCGTAAAACAAGAATAGGCAACGTATTCAGTAGTAACTTTATACTTCCTTTAAAAAGGAATTACCCTAAATCCAAGTATGAAAATAAAACTACTTTTATCCATATTTCTTATGGTTCTCAGTATTTCCTGTTCTACCGGGGAAATTGAAGAAATAACGGCTCCCGATTCCGATACTGCAATAGTTGATATTCCCATACCCGTGCCGACTGAAGAAGTATCGCTCTCCGAGGAAGAAAAATCATTGAAATGGGTACAGCAAATGCAAGGCCCCAATGGTTTGCTGGAAAGTTCCGAAAATTCTGACTTTGTTTCTTTGTACGATAACGCTTTGACCTCCATATTATTTATTGCAAATGGTGAACTGGATAGAGCCGAAAGTATATTTGATTTCTTTAATGAACGAATAGATTCAGAATTGTTGAACGGTACAGGTGGGTTCTATCAATATAGAAACCGCAATGGGGAAAATGGCGGACGCACCTGGATGGGTGATAACGTTTGGTTATTAATGGCGCTGAACAAATATTACGACATTACGGGAAGCCAGAAGTATATGCGATTGGCATCCGAACTTGAACAATGGATACGTTCCTTGCAGGATGACGATGGCGGTCTATGGGGCGGCTATAATGAAGATGGAACGCGAATTCCAAAGGTGACCGAAGGAAACATTACCGCTTTTACTGCCGTAACCGGATATGATGACTTCCATAAAAAAATACTGAGGTACTTGGAGGAAGAACGATGGGACGGTGCTACCAAAACTTTTTTGGCATCCCCTGATACTCCCAGATACAATTACGCCTTGGATTTACACTCTTTGGGGTTTGGTATTTTAGAGAGCTTTCCCGAAAGTTCCCTGTTAGCGGCCGAAAGATATCGTACAACACAAACAGCAACCGTAACTGGCAATAAAATTACAGGATACTGTTTTGACGAGGACAAGGACGTGGTCTGGTTGGAGGGGACGGCCCAAATGGCAGTTGCGTTTAAAATGGCACGCAACGATCTTAAGGCAGCGGAACTATTGATCGAATTGGAAAAAACCTTCATTACCAGTAACTCCTTGGTCGATGCTATAGGTATTCCCTATACCACCAACTTTGGGTCAAACTATGGTGCGACCATATTATGGGACCACACCGACATTACACCTGCACTTTCCTCCAATGTTTGGTATCTGTTCGCTAAGGGCAATATCAATCCATTTGGACCAAATAAGAAGGTAGTTCCCATATCCGATAAGTTCTGGGTGGATTAAAAATGAAACATACCCTATTACATGATATTTCAACATCAAAAAAGGGCAATGCATGCATTGCCCTTTTGACTAGATCTAACGTTCCCGATAAACACTATGTAGGGGAAACTTTTTAGTTCGGTAGTACACCTTCATCATTCAGTAGTACCAAAATCGGTTGCTAAAGTATTTAATTTACATTAATTTTACAATTTTTTTACATTAAGCATCGTTATACGCCAAATGTAGTATCCTATGATCGCTATTAGTTCCCCACAAAGAAGTAAACCTTTGATCGTGCAGACGCAAATAGATATTAAGGCCTCCAAAGAAGAAATCTGGAGCGTTTTAATAGCACCTCAATATATTGCAAAATGGGATTCTTTACCTCCCCACCATTCGGCCAAAGAAGAGTTAGCACATGGAACCGTACTAAGATATCCAGGTATAGGGGATGATTATACGGAGTTTACCGTAAGTGAAAAAATTAAAAATCAAAAACTGACATTACAACTGTATTGCTCCCATTGGCAGGGAACCAAGGACGATTATGACATTTCTTACGAGTACACCATACATAGAATGGAAGGATTGAATTTTCTAGAGCTTCGTATGGGTGATTTTGATGCACTGTCCAAAGGGATCATGTATTTCGATGCCTCCTTGGATTTCGCGAACAATGCCCTTAATAAGATAAAGGCTATCGCGGAAAACTTGTGAAGTCAGCCCTGTATATCCTTTAAATATTCATAGATAGCGTATTGAGAGCGAACTTTCACCTCGCCTTTTATTGGCATCTTGAATAGATTATTGCTTTCCAAACCAATTACACGCGATTTTACATTGTCTTCTAGTTGCAACTCCAAAATATCCTTTAATTCCCTAAAGATATCGCGATCTAAAATGGGAGCAAGAACTTCAACACGCTTTTCTATATTCCTTGTCATCCAATCGGCACTGCCCATGTATAACTTTTCATCTCCATTATTATGAAAAAGATACAGTCTTCCATGTTCCAAGAAACGATCTACGATACTGGTCACCTGTATATGTTCACTTAAACCTTCCTTCTCTGGAATTAAACAACAAAATCCACGTATCAACAGACGTATCTTAACTCCGGCTTCATTGGCTTCATATAGTTTGTTGATCATTAATTTATCTTCCAGACTATTCATCTTGATCGTGATGGAGGCCGGAAGTCCTATTCTTGCGTTTTTAATTTCGGTATCGATTAAGTTCTCAAATCTAGAACGGGTATGGAAAGGAGAAACGATAAGGTCCTTAATTTCCGGTTTTACATCACTTCCCTCTAAAAACGTAAATACGTTTTGTAAATCGGATGTAATCCTCTCATGCGCGGTAAACAAACCATGGTCACAGTACAATTTTGCCGTTTTATCATTAAAATTCCCCGTACCTATATAGGCATAATTCACTAGTTTACCTTGCTCTTCCCGTTGCATCATCAATATCTTGGAATGTACCTTGATATCTGGGAAACTATAATGGACATGGGCTCCATGCTTTTCAAATTCCCTACCCCATTTAATATTGTTCTCCTCATCAAAGCGCGCCTTGGCCTCTACAAAAATGGTCACCTTGATACCATTTTTCAACGCTTTCAAAAGTGCATTTCCCAGTTTGGAATCCTTGGCAATCCGATACAAGGAAATTTTAATCCTTTTTACCCGACTATCGGCAGCGGCATTACTTATCCAATTGGAGAGATAATCAAAGGTTTGATACGGAAAATGAAGTATCCTGTCTTTCTCCCTTAACAGCTCAAAGACATCCTTTTGCTGTTCAAAATCCCTGTGCTTTAAGGCAGGAAAAGGTTCATAGTACAAAGTTGAATCATCTACGGGAGCAGGAAAACCAAAAAAGTCACTGAAATTATGCCGACTGCCCCCCTTGATTAGATCTACTTTTCCCAAACCTAGCAATTTGCGAAGGTTTTTCCGTAGCTCCTTGGGCATACGTTTATCATAAAGCAGACGCGTGGGTTGACCTAGCTGTCTCCGTGATAAGGATTCCTGAATTTGCTGTACCAGCTCACCGTCAAAAGTATCTTCCAGGTACAGTTCTGCATCCCTGGAAATTTTTATGGCGTAAGAGGCATCGATTTTGGTTTCATCGGGAAATAAATCAACAAGACCTACCCTTATAACGTCTTCTAGGAATGTATATTGATAGTCCCCTTCCGTTGACGGAATTTGAATAAACCTTGAGCATTTGGAAACTGGAACGCTTACAAATGCCAAATCCTCCGTTTGTTGAAACGTAACGGTTAAATAGAGTTGTCCGTCCTCAAAAAACAAGCGGTCTAAATCTATTGAGGTGGTGTAGGTCAATTTTGGGAGTACTTGTTCTTTAAAAAAAGAAGTTGCGAAGTCTCTTTGATGGGAATCAAAATCTTCTTCCCCTTTAAGTACAATGCCCAGATTAGCTAGCTTGGGAAGTATCCCGGTATTGAATATTTTACCAAAAAGTTCTTGTTGTCCATCAATTACGCCTAAAATATGTTTTAGGGTTTTGTTTGGGCGTAATGCCAGGTTTTTTCTAAGTTTCTTATCTACTTTTTTAATCTGGCGTAGACGCGAAACCCTCACTTTAAAAAACTCATCCAAATTGGATGAGAAAATCGCCAAGAATTTGAGCCGCTCGTACAATGGGTTATTTTCGTCTTGAGCTTCTTGCAATACCCGATGGTTGAAACTCAACCAATCAATATCCCTATTCCTGTAGCGGTGCTGTTTTTTCGGTTTAACTTCCATAGGGCATTCCTAACCCATCGAGGGGATTTCGTAGTGATACGAGGCTTTGGCAATTTTCCCATTTTCTACCTTATACATACAAAGCTCTTCCATCGCCTGCCGGCCACCTTCTTTAAAGGTAATATCGTAAGACATAGGGACCACGAAATGATTACCGGCAACAACAGCCTCCCCTACATCTCCTCCATGTATTTCCTGTATATTACTTGCCCATTCTTGATAACCACTAATAATATGCTGTTTCCCTGCCGTAATGGCATTGGGCATACCCGGCATTTCCTCACTTACCGCATCATCGGCATATAGGGCATAGGCATCATCGTACTTGCCTTCACGGCAAAAACGCACCAGTTTATCGGCTACTTCTTTTGTTGTCATTTTATTCAGGTTTTCTAATTTATACGAAACCGTAAGTTAGAAAACCTGAAAAAGACACAGTTTAAAATAAGGTTAAATCTTAAAGCTCCAGAATTTGACGAATCATTTGATTCGTAAACCCCCACTCATTATCATACCAGGTCATAATCTTCAATAAATCGCCATCTACTACGCGTGTCATACTTAAATCCACTGTAGATGCAAACGGACTCTTGATAATGTCCGATGAAACGATGGGTTCATACGTAGTGGTCATGACATGTTGGTATCGATCGGTTTGTGATTCCTCTTCCAGAATTGCATTTACCTCCTCGGCGGTTACCGATTTTTGGGTCACGAAAGTCATATCGGAAATTGATCCCACAGGGATAGGTACGCGAATAGCGACCCCGTCGAATTTACCTGCATATTCTGGCAAGGCTTTTGTAGTGGCTATGGCGGCACCTGTGGTGGTTGGAACCAAGTTTGCGGCACCTGCCCGCCCCATTCTAAAATTCTTTTTGGATACGGCATCTACCATTTCCTGAGAAGCGGTATAGGCATGTACGGTGGTCATAATAGCCTTTTTGATTCCGATACGGCGACCTAACACTTCTACTACCGGACTAATGTTATTGGTGGTACAGCTGGCACAGGAAAAAATACTTGTCTTCCCATCTTGAGAGTTTACCCCGTGTACTACGGTAGGTGTATCCAAACTTTTCGTAGGAGCAGAAATCACAACTGTTTTTGCACCCGCTTTAATATGTTTTTCGGCATCCTCACCCAGTGTAAATACTCCAGTGCTTTCAATAACAATTTCAATTTCGTTCGCTGCCCATGGCAATTCCTCGGGATTTCGTTCGGAGGTGTATTTAATTGTTTTTCCATCAATGATCAAATTACCATCCTTAGCGGTAACCTCGCGATCATAGATACCATAGACCGTATCGTATTTTAGAAGGTAGACAATGTTCTCTATAGGTACTAGGTCGTTAACGGCAATTACCTCCAATCCCGGAGTATCCATTATTACTTTTAGGGAAGCACGACCAATACGCCCCATCCCATTAATAGCGATTCGTTTCATATGTTGATATTTATTTGTTTTACTTTAATTTTCTTTCTTCTTCGTTAATAGGCAAGTCGTTAATGCTGGCATATCTTTTGGTCATTAATCCATTTTCATCAAATTCCCAATTTTCGTTACCATATGCCCGGAACCATTGGCCTTTATCCGTGCGGTATTCATATTCAAATCGTACCGCAATTCTATTATCCATATGGGCCCAGTATTCTTTTTTTAATTTGTAATCCAGCTCATGGTTCCATTTTCCGGAAAGAAATTCTCGTATCTGCTTCCTTCCATTGATAAACTCGGACCGGTTACGCCATTCGCTATCCAATGAATAGGCTTTTGACACCTTTTCCGGGTCTCTACTGTTCCAGGCATTCTCCGCCATTTGTATTTTTTGTTTTGCCGTCTCCAACGTAAATGGTGGAAGTGGCAGTTTCTTTTCAATCATTTTTACATTTTTTACCAATCGTTCGGTAAAAAAGTCGTTATGGTTATTATTTACTTACATTAAAAATACTTTTTTAAAGACTATAATTTCTTAAAAAAAAGATAGGATTGGCTTTTTGGAAAATTAATTTTATGTTATTTCCACAACATAAAAAAACCTCCGGCTTTTACCGAAGGCTTTTTGGTGGTCCAAGTACCCCTAATTAAAATATACAAACATCCCTATTGCACACTTACCTAAAATCCAAAAGCTCCCATAGATATCGGTATGTTCACGATATTAATTGATGTTCAAAATAATAAACTCGGACCGTCTATTTAAATCATGTTGTGCATCGGTACATGGCACTCCATTGGCACACTCGTTGATCAATCTTTCTTCTCCATAACCAAGTGCACTTTCTATTCTTTCGGCTTCAATTCCCTGGCTTATGATAAAATCACGGGTGGATATTGCCCTTCTCTCCGATAAATCCTTATTGTAGGCACCATCCGCCCTAGAATCGGTATGTGATTCTATTTTAATGACCATTTTAGGATATTCCTTCATTAAGAATACGACCTTGTTCAACTCTACAGCAGCGTCATAACGTATATTGGACTTGTCTAGATCGAAGAATATAATTCCTATTTTAATTTTCAATAACCCGTCTTCTTCGGCAATAAGCTTGTTGCGTTTTTTAAGGCCCATAGGTACCTGATTCACAAAATCTTGTGTAACCGGGGTTTCAAATGTTTTCGTGGATAGATCATAACCTTCCTTGGAAACTTCTACCGTATAGTCAGTGGAACAATCCAATGCCAATTCAAAAAGGTATTCGCCATTGACATTGCTCATTGTTCTAGAAAGTTCTTCTCCCTGCTTATCCAAAGCCCGCACTACTACATTATCCACGGGAATTCCATTGACCTCATTCACGACCGTACCTATTAACGATTGCTTGCAAGCGACATCGAAACGTTGAAAGGAATAAATATCGTCATCACCGGTTCCTCCTTCCCTATTCGATGAAAAATAGCCTCTTTGGTTTTCTTCGTTCACGATATAGGCAAAATCATCCAAATTACTGTTCAATGGTTTTCCCAAATTAACCGGTTCCGAAAAGGTATCCGTGCGCACACTTTCAAATACATCCAAACCACCTAGTCCAAGGTGTCCGTCGGAAGCAAAATAGATTTTTTTGTCTGTTACAAAAGGAAACATCTCGCGGCCACTCGTATTAATTTTTGGGCCCAAGTTTTTAGGATTGGAATAGGTATTATCCCCTAAAATATCAACAACAAAAATATCGGTTTCACCAATACTCCCCGGCATATCGGAAACAAAATACAGCTTTTTCCCTTCCGGACCCATAGCAGGTTGTCCTACCGAATAGTCCTCGCTATTAAAGGGGAGTTCCTCTACATTGGTCCATTCGCCGTTTTCCAAAAACGCTTTATACATTTTAAGATGGTTCATGCCTTCTTCGTCCTTTCCCAATTCTTTATTGGAATAATTGTTTCTCGTAAAATACATTACATTTCCCTCCTTATTAAAGGCTACGATCGCTTCATGATATTTACTATTTATTGTTTTTGGCAATGACGTAATTTCTACAAGATCGGTTCCCTTTTGTAGGGTATCCGCTATAAAAAGATTTAAAAAAGGTTGTTCGTTCCATTTATACACACGGGTGCGTAAATTAAGCGTATCCCTACTCGATGAAAAAATGATTTTGTCCTTGTAAAACATGGTACCAAAATCCGCCACTCTGGTATTCATGGGCAAATGGGATACGTAAAATTGTGGTTGTTGATTTAAGATATAATCCAATTTTGAATCGTTCTCCATCAATTGATCTACATCAAAACCTTCTTTTTGCATTTTTTCGGAATACACCTTCATAAGCCCTTTGGCCAGGCGATAGTTTCCAACACCTTCCAGCGTATGTATGTATCTAAATGCATATTCGGGGTCTAGCACATTCTCGTATTTTGAAAAGAGAACGCCATACCATTTATTGGCATTTTCCATATCGGTATTAAAATAGTAGGCATCTCCTATCTTTTGAAGCACTTCTTGTGAATCATCCCCTTTTTCAATAATACTTTCGTACTGTTGTGCAGCCTTTACATACCACAACGATTCAAAACTTTTATCTGCATTTCTGTACTTATCCTGAGCATATGCGATACTCCCGATGACTAAAAAGCCATAAATTATATACTTCTTCATTGGTTGGTTATTAATAGAATCTTGGGGATTTCAGTTTTCTTTCCTCCGTTTTAAACTCATATCTTAAAAAAACCTCATGGGTTCCAGAATTATAGCTCCTTAAGTCTGTTGTGGTTAAATCATAGGCGTAACCAAGAAATAGAGCAGGTGATATTTTAAGGCCAAACAGTCCCGAGAACGAATCGTCCCATCGATAAGCAAGCCCTAGAGTAAGCGTTTCCTTAATCAATGCATTTGCCGATAAATCCGCAATTACAGGTGCTCCGGGCACCCATTTTACGAAAAACGCCGGTTTCAACTTCACATCCCTATTTAAATCAAATACTGTTCCCCCTATTAAAAAATAGTGCATGCGTTCTACCGCAATAGCCTGTTCCAATTCGTCATAATGATCTTGGGAGAAAAAATTGGGTACGGAAAAACCCAAATAACTCCTTTGGGTATGATAATATACACCCGCACCCACAGTGGGGAAAAATCTATTGTCGATATTGTTCTGAAATAGTACATCGGGATTTGCGGTAGTACCTTCCGAAAAATCAACATTGAACAAACGTCCACCCCCTTTAAGCCCAAAGGACAGTTTCTTTTCCAGATCATCCAACCTAATGGTATATGAAAAATTGAGGTCGGCGAAAACCTCATCGACCGGCCCTAGGGCGTCATTGATAATATTAAGTCCTAGACCCACATTTTTTCCTATTGAACCATCTATACCCAGATTTTGAGTTGTGGGCGCCCCATTAATGCCAACCCATTGGGATCGATGCATCGCCAAAATTGACAGGTGCCCTCGGGAACCTGTATATGCGGGGTTTACACTCATGGTATTGTACATATATTGGGTAAACTGGGGGTCTTGCTGTGCTTGTGAAAAAAAGCTGCTTACGCTTCCCAACAAAAGGATTATATATTTATAGGTACATTTCATTATACTTGGTTTTAATGGTATGGTTTTCATTTATGCTAAGCTTATCTATTAATATATAACCAGTCCGCTATTGGTCTTGAACCGTCTCCCAGATCCAAAATGTAATAATAGGTGCCTACAGGTAGTTTTTCCCCTTTGTTTACAACGGCCCTACCATTTGAGATACCATCCCAATCATTGGCATAAGCTTCGGTTTCGAACACAATGTTGCCCCACCTGTTATATACTTTTAGCGTATTGTTTGGAAATCTGGTGATGCAATCGATTTGAAAGAATTCATTAACACCGTCACCATTGGGTGAAAACTCACTGAAGATGTTTAAACAACTGGGTGTTACCGTTGCTTCGGCGCTATCATTGGCGATGTTCAAATCTATCTGATCCACAAAAGCCAGACTTGCCGTATTCAAATAATCATCCGTTTCCAATACTTCGACCACCAAGGTCAAAACAGCCGTTCCCGAGTCCGCCAACGAAGGTATGCTCCAAAACCCGACCAGGTCGTCATACGTTCCTATGGAGGCCGTGGCACTTATAAATAGGTAGCCGTCCGGGAGAATTTCCTCTATTCCGATATTGGTTGCTGTAATATCACCATTATTGGTGGCCGCTATTTCGAAACTAATCTGCTCCCCTATTCTTGGCGTGGCATTACTCACCGTTTTGGTGAGGGAGATATCCACTACGGGTGGAATGATAAGGACACTGGCCTCATCGTCATCGGCCAGTCCATC
>JBCBZE010000288.1:0-4634 GCA_039815505.1 Bacteroidota bacterium
AACAGTACTAGGAGCCGAGACAAAACCGATACCGAGGCATAATAGTCCAACGGCCATTAGGATGAAGGAACCAATTTTTAATCTATTTGAAAACGTGTACATAGTAAGAGTTCTCTACGTTATTTATAAATCCTGTTTCAATTTTATGACATATTCCGCAACTTGCCATAGTTCCTCGTTATTCATTTGGGAGGCATAGGAGCCCATGGAATTAAGACCGTAATACATGGTATGATAGGTACTGCCCACGGAAATGTTTCGAGCCGCATCCGCATAACTTGGAACCCCAAGTATTTTCTCTTTTTCTACCAAAGTACCCTTTCCATTTCCTTTACTACCATGGCAAATGGCACAATATATATTGTAAAGCTCTTTTCCTTTGGCCAAGTTGGTCTCGCTTTGTAAGGAATCCAACGGGCTATTGTCCAATCTTGCCAACTCCTTTCCTTCCGGAGTATTTTCAAAATCGTAGGGCATCCATCCTCTTTGTATGGTATTTTCAGGTGGTGTCAAAGCTTCGGTACCACTAGGCAGAAAATCTACTTGTTGGTAGGTCTCATAACCTACTGGTTCGTACATATTTGGCATGTATTGGTAGTTTGGTGCATTACTATCCGCGCATGCGGCGACCAATGCTACTAAGCCCAGTATAATTCCTATTTTGCTAAAACTATTCATATTCAATGATCGCTTTTTTCTGAAATATTTATTTCTACGGCACCTGTGTCCGACAGCAATTCCTTTAATTCCTCTTCATTGCCGTGCACTCCTATTTCCATTACAAAATGGTCGTCCGTAGTTCTTAAATCTGGATTCTCAGCTTTCTTAAATGGCCATAACCTACTTCTTAAGTAAAAGGTAATCACCATTAAATGTGCTGCAAAGAACACGGTAAGCTCGAACATAATGGGAACAAATGCCGGCATATTTTCCAAATAGCTAAAACTTGGTTTACCACCAATATCCTGTGGCCAGTCAGAAATCATTATATAGTTCATCATGACTATGGCAACGGTAAGGCCAACACAGCCATATAAGAAGGACGTAATAGCTATTCTAGTAGGTGCCAATCCCATTGCTTTATCCAAACCATGAACGGGAAACGGACAATATACTTCTTCAATATGATGTTTGGCTCCCTTAACCTTTTTTACCGCATGCATCAGCACATCGTCATCATCATAAAATGCCTGTATTACTTTTGATGCCATATTATTTCTTGTTGTTTAATGTCTTAGCTTGTCCGGCCCAATCGTCTCGTTGCGCCCTACCGGGAAACGATCCTGTAATGGAATCCAACAAATCATATTCCTTATTGGTCATTCGACCTACTTGGGCAAATGTAAATATGCCTATACCATTTAAGGTTTTCTCCATTAACGGGCCAATACCTTTTACTTTCTTCAAATCATCTGCCGTATCCTTACTCGCATCGAATGTACCCAAAGAATCTAGCAGACTGGACACCTGTGCTTCGGAATCTGTCGCAGGGGGAAGAGGTTTTTCCTCTTTTACCTTTGTAGCGGGCACCTTGGCCATTTTCGTTATTTGATATAAGGGTTGACCGGCATCTCTTAATTTCTTATATCTTTCTCCGGATGATTTAAGGATAGATTTTACTTCCGCTTGCGCAATCACAGGAAAAGTTCTAGCATATAACAAGAACAGTACAAAGAAGAACCCGATAGTACCTATAAATATACCTATGTCCACAAAAGTAGGGGAGAACATGGTCCACGATGATGGTAAATAGTCACGATGCAAGGAGGTAACAATAATCACAAAACGCTCAAACCACATTCCTATATTCACAATAATGGAAATAAAGAAAGAGAACATAATACTTGTCCGTAGTTTTTTAAACCACATAAACTGCGGCGAAAAAACATTACAGGTCATCATAGCCCAATACGCCCACCAGTAAGGTCCGGTAGCCCTGTTTAAAAATGCATACTGCTCGTATTCCACTCCGGAATACCAAGCCATGAACAATTCCGTAATATATGCACAGCCCACGATAGAACCTGTAATCATAATTACAATGTTCATTAGCTCTATATGTTGCACGGTGATATACGCTTCCAAACTACATACCTTCCTCATGATGATCAATAAAGTATTCACCATGGCAAATCCGGAGAATATGGCCCCGGCCACAAAATAGGGTGGAAAAATCGTTGTATGCCATCCCGGAATTACGGAGGTGGCAAAGTCAAAAGATACGATGGTATGTACAGAAAGTACCAAAGGCGTTGCCAATCCGGCCAATACCAAAGAAACTTCCTCAAAACGTTGCCAGTCCTTGGCTCTTCCGCTCCAACCAAAACTCAATAGGCTATATATTTTCTTTTGAAAAGGTTTTACCGCCCTATCGCGTATCATGGCAAAATCGGGCAATAAGCCTGTCCACCAGAAAACCAAAGAAACCGATAGGTAAGTTGATATGGCAAATACATCCCAAAGCAAGGGAGAATTAAAGTTGACCCATAAAGAACCAAACTGGTTTGGAATGGGCAACACCCAATACGCCAACCAAGGACGCCCCATATGGATTATGGGAAACAACCCTGCTTGGATTACGGAAAAGATGGTCATGGCTTCGGCAGAACGGTTGATCGCCATTCTCCATTTTTGGCGAAACAATAAGAGTACCGCGGAAATTAAGGTCCCGGCATGACCGATACCTACCCACCATACAAAGTTGGTAATATCCCAAGCCCAACCTACTGTTTTATTTAACCCCCAAGTACCTATACCGGTTGAAATGGTATAGATAATACAACCAACACCCCATAGGAACGCCACTAGTGCAATGGAAAAGACTATCCACCATTGCTTATTGGCCTTCCCTTCTACCGGAGCGGCAATATCCACGGTTACATCGTGATAGCCTTTGTCACCGGTAACTAAGGGTCTTCGTATTGGTGCTTCGTAATGCGACGCCATAAATATGTATTATAGTTACTTTACTTTTATATTGATTATGCTTCGTTCGTATTTCTCACTTTTACATGATAGAACACATTTGGTTTGGTCCCTACATACTCCAAAAGATGGTACATACGGTCACTTTCCTTTAAATGGGAAACCTTGCTCTCGGTATCGTTCACATCACCGAAAACCATCGCACCGCTACCACAAGCACTGGAGCATGCAGTTTGGAACTCACCGTCTTTAACGGTGCGCCCATCACGTTTAGCATCCAAAATGGTTTTCTGCGTCATTTGGATACACATGGAGCATTTTTCCATTACCCCTCTAGACCGCACATTCACATCGGGGTTAATGACCATTTTACCCAGGTCGTTGTTCATGTGATAATCAAACTCATCATTGTTGTTGTATAGAAACCAGTTGAAACGACGAACTTTGTACGGACAGTTGTTTGCACAATATCTGGTACCGACACATCTGTTGTACGCCATTTGGTTCTGACCTTGACGTCCATGGGAAGTCGCCGCTACAGGACAAACCGTCTCACAAGGAGCATGGTTACAATGTTGGCACATTACAGGCTGAAAGGCTACCTGTGGATTAACCGCAGGATCTTCCAACTCTCCAAAACCGCCCAAGGAACCATTCCCGCCAGAAAGACCGTCAAAATCGTTTTTCTTGGTCTGATCTTCCTCAAAGGTATCTTCGGAAGAATAATATCTATCGATACGCAACCAGTGCATATCCCTTGATTTTCGAACTTCTTCCTTACCAACTACGGGTACATTATTTTCTGCATGGCATGCAATAACACAGGCACCACAACCCGTACAGGCATTCAAATCGATAGACAGGTTAAAATGGTGCCCTATAGATCGATCAAAACTGTCCCAAAGGTCTACCGAAGTAGAAGGAACTTCCTGATGGTTCAAGGACACTTCAGGAACCTTGTTCCATTCGTGGTGATCTTTGGTATTGAAAATCTCCAAAGTGGTTTCTTTGATAATATCTTCCCTACCCATCAATGTCCTGTGCAACTGAACACACGCAAACTCATGCGTGCCCGTCGCTTTTTCAACAGCGACCGATTGTATATTGGAAAAACCTTGATATAATGCAAAGGCATTTACACCTGTTTGCATGTCTTTTTTCATACCCACACTCCTGCCATAACCGAATGATAGACCAACGGTACCTTGCGCCTGTCCAGGTTGTATGATTACAGGAACGTTATCCAAAGCCACTCCATTAACCGTAAGTTTGGCATAACTTCCGTCCAAACCACCATTGGCCACATTTTCATTGACAAAGCCCAACGACTCCGCATCGGCTTTGGAGACCGTAACATAATTATCCCAAGAAACTCTTGTTATGGGATCAGGAAACTCTTGCAACCACGGGTTATTGGCCTGCTGGCCATCGCCCATACCCACTTTGGGGTATAGTGTAAGTTCCATTCCCGCACTAGTGGAGTTCGCCAAGCTACGAATAGCGGAAGCAATGGGAACAATAGCTGTTTGCACAACTTCCTCATCGCCAGCCACTGCATTTTCAACGACCTCGGTATCCGATATGGAAGCTCCTGCCACTACCGACTCGGTTTTTACCATCTCGGAAGATGGGGAAGCAACAAAGACACCATCTTGTAATGCTTTGTTCCATCCGCTACCATTTAGCACAAAAGCCCCCCAAGTTTCCCT
>JBCBZE010000384.1:0-2941 GCA_039815505.1 Bacteroidota bacterium
TCGTTCAGAGAGGTTTTTTTGTTGGTACTTTCTTTTCGGGTGCCTATAATTAACGCGCAAGGTACTTGAAATTCCCCCGCATTGAATTTTTTGGTATAACTACCGGGAATTACGACCGATCTTGCTGGGACCAGACCTTTTCTTTCGACCGGGGCATCTCCCGTGACATCAATAATTTTAGTGGATGCCGTAAGTACCACATTAGCTCCCAAGACCGCTTCCTTTTCTACACGAACGCCTTCTACCACTATACAGCGAGAACCTATAAAGGCATTATCTTCAATAATTACGGGAGCTGCCTGTAAAGGTTCCAAAACACCACCAATACCAACTCCTCCACTTAAATGAACATTTTTTCCTATCTGGGCACAGCTACCGACAGTAGCCCATGTATCTACCATGGTACCTTCATCTACATAGGCACCTATATTTACATAACTAGGCATTAAAATGGTTCCTGGAGAGATATAGGCTCCATGACGTGCTACAGCATGGGGTACTACTCGAATGCCTTTTTCTTGATACCCTTTTTTTAAAGGTATTTTGTCATGATATTCAAAAATCCCTGCTTCCAAGGTTTCCATTTTCTGAATGGGAAAATACAATACTACCCCCTTTTTTACCCATTCATTGATTTGCCAACCATTATCGGTTGGTTCGGCACATCTAAGTTTACCAATATCGATCAGGTCTATTACTTTTCGTATCGCATGTTGAGTGGCCACTTCTTTCAATAAGGTTCTATCTTCCCAGGCACTCTCTATAATTTGTCGTAATTCGGTCATCTTTCAATTAAATTTTGACAAATATAAGTTGTAAACTATAATAAATGTTTCAATTTTATACATATAACATTTTATAACTATTTTTGCCAAAAATTAGACTTGGCACGTATCATTGCGTTGGATTATGGTAAGGTGAGAACGGGAATCGCGGTAACCGACGAATTACAGCTAATTGCTTCGGGACTTACCACGGTGGAAACCGATCAACTTTTAGGGTTTTTAAGGAAATATGTGGAGGAGGAAAATGTAGAACTATTTGTGATTGGTGAACCTAAACAAATGAATAATGCCCCTTCCGAATCCGAAACCTTGATCCAACCTTTTTTACAGAAGTTGACCAAAATATTTCCAGGAATACCATTGGAGCGGCAAGATGAACGGTTCACTTCAAAGATGGCATTTCAAAGTATGTTGGAGAGCGGTTTAAAAAAGAAAAAGAGACAAAATAAGGCGTTGGTCGATGAGATAAGTGCCACGTTAATTTTACAGGCATATTTAAATAGAAAGTAAAGGAATGACATTACCAATAGTAGCCTATGGAGATCCTGTTTTGAGAAAGGTAGGGAAATCCATAGACAAGGATTATCCAAAACTAAATGAACTTATTCCCAATATGTGGGAAACCATGTATAAGGCCAATGGAGTGGGATTGGCTGCACCACAGATAGGTCTCCCCATACGTTTGTTCTTGGTCGATACCACCCCTTTTTCCGATGATGAGGATTTGTCGCCCGAGGAACAAAAAGCACTTAATGGCTTTAAAAAGGTGTTCATCAACGCCAAAATGGTGGAAGAAACAGGAAAGGAATGGCCCTTTAACGAAGGATGTTTAAGTATTCCGGATGTACGTGAAGATGTACAACGTAGGGATACTATAACGATTAACTATAAAGATGAGAATTTTAAAGAATATACGGAGACCTATGATGGACTTTTGGCACGGGTAATTCAACATGAATATGATCATATTGAAGGCGTTTTATTTACGGATAAGTTATCTTCCTTAAAAAAACGATTGTTGAAGGGTAGACTTGCGAATATTTCCAAAGGCAAAATCAAGGTAGAGTATAGAATGCGATTCCCCAATCTTAAAAAAGGACGTTAAATCCGTTTCTTAATTGACCTAAAAGTGCAATATTTGCCCAACTAATTCTGAAATAATACATGAGTTTAGATAAAATTTTGTCCATCGGTGGCAGACCTGGACTATTTAAGTTGATTACCCAAACACGAAGTGGTTTTGTAGCGGAATCCATGCTGGATGGAAAAAGAATTACCGTAGGTATACGAAATAATGTTAGTGTTCTTTCGGAAATAGCGATTTATACCTTGGAAGAAGAAGTGCCTTTACGGGATGTTTTTCAAAAAATAAGCGCAAAGGAAAATGGTGGCAAAACTTCTATTGGCCATAAGGAAGAGAAGATAAAATTAGAAGAGTATTTCTTTGAGGTATTGCCCAATTATGATGAGGATCGCGTATATGCGAGTGATATCAAAAAAATAATCCAGTGGTACAATATTCTTTTGGATAACGGAATTACCGATTTCTCCGAACAGGAAAAGGAAACGGACGCTTCTTTGGAAGAAGAATAAACCTTTTACTTGATATCCGTAAAAAAGGAATGCCTTCATTTTTGAAGGCATTTTTTGTGATACCATGTTAATTTATTTTATACATAGAAACTACTGAGTTGGTTTAAACAAACTCAGTAGTCATCTTGGCTTTTAAATTGAATCAAAATAAAAAGGTCAAATGAGCGTATAGTCGGTTCCGTAACGGGTAGTTCATCGAAATAGTAAGCCAATATGTAATATTGTTCCCGTACCCCCCGTTACCATTTTGAAAATAAACCTATGTATTCCCAAAACCCCAATGCTATGCGCTATATATTTTTAAGAACACTTACCCCACGACCACATTACTTGTTACTTGCATTTTTTTTAATGCTAAATCTATCATGCTCTGATGATGATATTGCCGGCGAAGACGATATGGAGGTAGGAGATGTGCAAGGAGGAAACGATGACGAAGATCCGGATAATGGCGATGGGGACCAAGGAGGTTGTACCGATGTGGGGAACTTTGTTTTTTCGGAGAGCAACGGACTGGTGAACGTTGAATTTGAGAACGCGGTGTTCTCTGAAAGTTGGGAAGA
>JBCBZE010000427.1:0-2130 GCA_039815505.1 Bacteroidota bacterium
CTAACCAGGCAGTGAATTTTTCTTCGGCCTGTTCCTCGGTCAATGCACCCTTGCGAACACCTCCTAGAAGGTGGTGCTTTAATAATGCTCCTTTGTATGAAAGGATGGCTCTGGCCGTATCTGAAGGTTGTGCCCCGTTCTGAAGCCATTTTACGGAATTGTCGACCGCAAGTTCAATAGTTGCCGGATTGGTATTTGGGTTATAGATACCCAACTTTTCTAAAAATTTACCATCCCTTTTGGAACGCGAATCCGCTGCAACGATCCAATAAAATGGTTTTCCTTTTTTTCCGTGTCTTTGTAATCTAATTCTAACTGGCATATCACATTAATTTGTAGGGTGCCCGACCCTGATTATTAATTCTATTTATTTTAATCCCTTGAAAAGGGGTGCAAATATAAGTTATTTATGGTAATAGCCAATATCTTTTGCTAAATATTCCACAGGAATGTTTTAAGTTGATAACTCCTGATAACTACACTTTTGGGGAAGCCCACATTTATCTATTTTTATACGTTGATTTTTCCAACTAGAAAAGACCCTATATGTACCTTATTTTTGATACCGAAACTACTGGTTTGCCCAAGCGTTGGGACGCCCCGATAACCGATTTGGACAATTGGCCCCGCTGTATACAAATTGCTTGGCAAGTGCACGACGCCATGGGAAATTTGGTGGAACATCAAGATTATTTGGTACGACCAGAAGGGTTTAATATTCCCTACGATGCCGAAAAGATCCATGGGATCTCCACTGCCTTGGCCGAAGAAGAAGGTGTTCCCTTGTTGGAAGTATTGGAAAAATTCAACACATCGCTTTCCAAAGCAAAGTTCATCGTAGGGCAAAACGTAGGTTTCGATGTAAATATCATGGGGGCCGAATTTCTAAGGGGCCAAATGGCGAACCCCCTACTTGATTTACCTGTATTGGATACCTGTACGGAGGAAACCGCCTTACTCTGCCAAATCCCGGGGGGTAGAGGGGGTAAGTTTAAGTTGCCAACGCTGACCGAGCTGCATGAATATCTGTTCAAGGAGCCTTTTGCCGAAGCCCATAACGCAACTGCCGATGTGGAAGCGACTACCCGTTGTTTCTTGGAACTCGTTCGCAGAAAGCATTACAGCATTGAGCGTTTGGATGCTCCAATGGATTATTTCCAAAATTTTTCGGAGGCCAATCCAATAGAGATAGAACTCATTGGATTAAAGCATATCAATCTAAAACAGGCATCAAAAAGGATTGCCGATCAGCTTTGGGAAAAGGATACCGGGGAAATTTCCCAAAAGGAAATAGCCGAAAATATAGAGAGTCTTGCCGATGCTCCCTTTGTGCACCTACACAACCATTCCCAGTTTTCCGTACTACAGTCTACCATAAATATCAAGGATTTGGTAAAGTCCGCTGCCACGGCACATATGCCCGCAGTGGCATTAACGGACCATGCCAATATGATGGGTGCTTTTCATTTTGTAAAGGAGATAAATGCATATAATGCCGGTGTAAAGGAAAAAAATGCAGCAGCTTTGGAGAAAGGGGAAGCTGCGGTAGCGCATGAAATTATGCCGATTATCGGCTGCGAGTTCTTTGTTTGTGACGACCATACCAATAAGAACGTAAAGGATTATGGCTATCAGATCGTGTTACTGGCCAAGAACAAGAACGGTTACCACAACTTGGCAAAAATGTCTTCCATAGCCTATACGGATGGATTTTATTATGTGCCAAGAATAGACCGGGAAGTAATTAAAAAATATAAAGAGGATATCATTGTTTTAACCGGTAATCTGTATGGTGAAGTGCCGGGTAAAGTACTCAATGTAGGTGAAAAACAAGCAGAGGAAGCCTTACTGTGGTGGAAGGAACAATTTGGTGATGATCTGTATATAGAGACCATGCGCCATGGTCAGGAAGATGAAGACCGTGTCAACCAAGTGCTGTTGGAGTTTTCAAAAAAGCACCATGTAAAATTGGTAGCCACCAACAACACCTATTATTGTGCCAAGGAAGATGCCGAAGCCCATGATATCTTATTATGCGTAAAAGACGGCGAAAAACAAGCTACGCCCATTGGTAGGGGTAGGGGCTATCGTTATGGCCTGCCCAACCAAGAATACTATTTTAAATCCTCC
>JBCBZE010000164.1:0-7584 GCA_039815505.1 Bacteroidota bacterium
AAACGGATGATATTTTTCAATCAGTTTTTTAGCTAGTATAAGGTAAGTTCCAAATGCCGTCGCATTTAGAATAAACAATGCGTTTCCCAAAGGAATATTAGGGGCATCTGACCGTATTTCCGCTCCAAAAAGGATAAGTGCGAGGGCGCCGATGAAGCCCAACAGTATACCCAATCCTTTTTGCAAGGTAATTTTCTCCTTGATCAGGAAAGCGGACAAGACAACCACTATAATGGGTGTTATAGTGACCAAAACGGAGCTGTTTATCGGCGTGGAAAGTGCGAGTCCTTTAAAAAAGGCGAGCATATTAACAACCATCCCCAAAATGGAGCATAACAATATCCTTCCCCAATCTTTTCGTTCTATTTTTTCTTTGGGGCCAAAAAAGGAGATACACCAAAAAAGTAACGCAGCACCGGTTACCCTGATAAAAATAAACCCAAAAGGTTGTACATAGGTGGGCATTACTCCCTTTGCTATGGTATGGTTTAACCCATAGATAGTGGTGGCGCCCAGGGCAGCTAGTAGGGCAAGGGTCCTTTTGCTCAAGGATGTATGGTTTCTTTGGCAGCGGCGACCACCTTTTTACTATTACCTATATAGATAGCATTATCTACAATGATTACGGGTCTTTTTAAAAAAGTATAATGCCCCAAAATCAGTTCTTTGACATCGGTCTCCGAAAGTGTTTTGTCAACGAGTCCTTTTTCCTTGTAGAGCCTGGCCCTTTTGCTGAAGAGCGACTCATAACTACCGGAGAGTTTTTGCATTTCATTTAACTGCGCTTCGGTAATGACATCTGTTTTTATATCCTGCAGTACAAAACCATCCAAGGGCCCTATTTCTTGTAGGATTCTTTTGCACGTATCACAAGTACTTAAATAGTATATTTTTTTCATTTTTTATAGGGTCTAAAATTCATTTTTTGCTCGATCAATAGCTTATGCTTCATCGAAACTTATTTTGCACTAACCTTTGTCTATGGAGCACCAGATTTTTCCCATGACAAAGAAATCCAAATTTATGGCTAAAAAGAATATTTTTGAGCACTCTCGTTCGGTATTTTTTAGATATTAAATAGAACATGTGGGCAAACCCAATTGCTAAATGACTTTTACATCAAAGCTAAATCAACAGCTTTTTGAGCATGGATCTTGGTGGTATCGAAAACAGGGATGTCCACATCTTTATCGGCGACGAGCAACGGTAGTTCCGTACAACCTAAAATGATACCCTCGGCCCCTCTCTTTTCAAGCTTTTTTATAAGGGCGACACAGATTTTTTTTGAGTCTTCGGTGAAAACGCCATGAACCAATTCATTATAAATAATATCATGGACAAGCTGTCTTTCTGCGGCAAAAGGAACGATAACCTCCAATTCATAGGTCCCCATAAGTTTTTGGGTATAAAATTCTCTTTCCATGGTGAATTTAGTTCCCAGTAACCCCACCTTTTTTAATCCTTTACTTGTTATTTTTTCCCCAACTGCATCCGCAATATGAAGAAATGGAATATGCACGGTATTTTCGATGGCACCGCTTACCAAGTGTATGGTGTTAGTGCAAAGTAAAATCATATCGGCACCTGCGGTTTGTAGCTTTTTACTATGCATTGCCATAATAGCACCTATTTTATTCCAATGGCCTTGAAAAGTAAGTTTTTCGATTTCCGAAAAATTCACTGAGATCATAATGTTTTTAGCGGAATGTGAACCTCCCAAACGCTGCTTGACCATTGTGTTGATATAATCGTAATATATTTTTGAGGATTCCCAGCTCATCCCACCTATAAGCCCTATTGTTTTCATTTGTTCCATAGTTGCACTGTTTTTTAATAGCTTCTTTCGATTTATTTTGTTCTGGACATGTCCTCCGCCCCAATAATAATCAAGTTTTGCAACCATTTTTTTAAGAGGGTTATGTACTTACTATTTACCAGCTTGTTCCGTTCACGGTATTCCGGGCATATGCATTTAATGTTATTTTCCATGTCTATCATATTTATATTTCGCTAAATGTCGATTTATAGGAAAAAAAATTATAGATCTTTGCGCAAGGCATTAATATATGCCGCTATAATTTCTTCGTTTCTTCTATAATAGGTCCATTTTCCATGTCTTGTGGGGATAATAAGATTTGCATTTTGCATTGAAGTAAGATAAGTTGAAATAGTAGACTGGGATAAACCTGTTTTATCATGTATATAACCTACACAGACCCCATCGTTAAAATGATCAATATCCTGATGTGGTGGAAAATTTGCCTCGGGCTCTTTTAACCACTTTAAGATATTTACTCGGGTTTGATTGGAGAGTATTTTGCTTATTTCTGTTATATTCATGCTACAAATATAGTTTATATTTATATATCTAGAAAAATAGATATGTTAATTTTCACCCAATTACAGGTATACTATGGAAAATGTGTTCCAGATTACGGTACAAAATAGAAAAGCGCTGCATAATATTTTAGTCAGAACACCCCGGAAGGATTTACTGAAAATTCCGAATGGCTACAATAATAATATCTGGTGGAATATAGCACATGTTGTGGTTACGCAGCAACTATTGGTTTATGGCTTAAGTGGACTCCCTAAACAGGTCGATGGGGAAATTGTTCAAAAATTTAGAAAGGGAACAGTTCCGGATGGAACTGCAACCAATGAAGAAATAGCAATTATCAAAGGTTTTCTGGTTCCTACTATTGAAAAGACCGAATTGGATTATAAACATGGCCGTTTTCAACGATACACCACATACACCACAAGCACTAAAGCCACCTTACTTAAGGTTGAGGATGCCCTTACGTTCAATTTATATCATGAAGGATTGCATTTGGGCGCTATTTTAGCGCTGCAAAAAGCGTTGATCGGGAACGGGGCCTCTTAGGATTTAATTTTTGTTGACAAGTAGTTTTTTACCTCATTAAAGGGCAGGATCAATACTATTGTCCCATCTGCATAGGAGGCTACTTCGTATTGATTATAAAGTAATTGTATACCTTCCTGGGTGAAACCAATGTTTTCGGGCAGGTAAAATTCATTTTTTTCGAACATAAACCCTGTGCTGTTTATAGGATCATCTTGCGGAATATTTTCTTGTATACGGAATTTGGTCTCTGCAAATCTTTTGAAGTCTTTTTTACTTTCAAAAAGCTCCCAATCCTCCAATTCATCGTTCTTTTTTTTATCAAAATTCAAAAAACGGTTTGTACTATATCCATGTGCGCCACCTGTAAACAAATACGCTTCTAACATTATAGTAAGCATATTTACGTCCTCATAAGTAACTCTTCCCTCAATTTTTGCCTCCCAGGTTACCGTTTCGTCCGGATACAGTTTTTTTATTTCAAGGAAGCCATTTTTAAAAGACTGGATGGCTTTGTCAATTGTTGTAGGGTTCTTTTCATCATCAAAAGTCAATAGTGAGATGACTTCTTCTTCCAAAGCATTGTTTATCACATTTTCCATTTTGGAATCCCCCATTGCATTTGGAATCTCAATGAACACCTCTGGACAGTCCGTACAGGGACCTATATCAAAGCCTATAGGTTCAAGGGTAAGTTTATCGTTGTCATTACAACTAAGCAGAAACAAAACCAAAAGTAGATAGGCCAGAGGGGTCTTCATAAAAAATGGATTAAATGAATATTGCAAAAGTACGGCTTCATTGTATTCTCCAAAAGATAACGATACATTTGCAGGGATAATTATACAAAATGAGCGAAAAAAATTTAAAATTCAATAGCAAGACCATTCATGGCGGACAACAACCCGATAAAGCATATGGATCAGTTATGCCGCCAATTTATCAAACGTCAACGTATGCCCAAACTACTCCGGGCGGACATCAAGGCTACGAATATTCCAGAAGCGCCAATCCTACGAGGACGGCGTTGGAAAATTCGTTGGCCAGCATAGAAAATGGGAGTTATGGTTTGGCATTTGCCAGCGGCTTGGCCGCTATAGATGCAGTGATCAAATTATTGGAACCTGGAGATGAAGTTGTCTCTACGAATGATTTGTATGGAGGAAGTTATCGCCTGTTCAAGCAGGTGTTCGAAAAATTTGGGATTACGTTCCACTTTATTGGTATGCAAGATGTCTCCACGATAGCTACGTATATAAATGATAAAACAAAGCTGATTTGGGTAGAGACTCCGACAAACCCGATGATGAATGTCATTGATATTGTTGCAGTTTCGCATTTGGCTAAAAAGCATAATATTTTGCTGGCGGTTGACAATACGTTTGCCACGCCATATCTGCAGCGTCCCTTGGATTTAGGGGCAGATATTATAATGCACTCCGCTACAAAGTATTTGGGAGGGCACAGTGATGTGGTCGCAGGTGCGTTAATCGTTAAGGATAAAGACCTAGCGGATAAATTATATTTCATTCAAAATGCAAGTGGGGCGGTTTGCGGCCCTATGGATAGCTTTCTTATACTTCGAGGTATTAAAACACTTCATATTAGAATGCAACGACATTGCGAAAATGGAAAGGCCATTGCAGAATATCTGGCCAAACATCCGAAAATAGAAAAAGTATATTGGCCTGGTTTTGAAGACCATCCCAATCATGATATCGCTAAAAGTCAAATGAGCGATTTTGGCGGAATGATCTCCTTTGTCACCAAGGGAAGTAGTTATGCAGATGCCATAAAGATCGTGGAAAAATTAAAGGTCTTTACGCTTGCGGAATCCTTAGGTGGCGTGGAAAGTTTAGCTGGTCATCCCGCAAGTATGACCCATGCCAGTATTCCAAAGGAAGAACGTGAAAAAAGCGGTGTTGTAGACGCTTTAATACGATTAAGCGTTGGGATCGAGGATGAAACCGATCTCATTGCCGATTTGGAACAGGCAATAGGATAAGAATTTTTATCAAATTTTTAAAAAAACAAGGCACAAATTATATAAATAATATAATTTTGCGCTTATATTTTTAATTCATCAAATAATCAATTGATATAACAGTTCTTTATGGAAGCAAAAATCAACGCATTTATGGATGAGGTGAAGGGCCGTAACGGGCACGAACCAGAGTTCATACAAGCTGTACAGGAAGTAGCGGAGACCGTAATTCCCTACATTGCCAAAAACGAAATATATAACGGTAAGAATATTCTGCTTAGAATGGTGGAACCGGAAAGGTTACTTTCTTTTCGGGTAGCCTGGATAGACGACAAAGGTGAGATACATGTGAATCGAGGTTATAGGGTTCAGATGAATTCCGCTATTGGCCCTTATAAAGGTGGTTTACGATTTCACCCTTCCGTAAACGCCAGTATCCTGAAGTTTTTGGCCTTTGAACAGGTTTTCAAGAATAGTTTAACAACACTTCCCATGGGCGGAGGTAAAGGAGGTTCCGATTTTGATCCAAAAGGAAAGTCAGATGATGAAGTAATGCGTTTTTGTCATGCATTTATGACCGAACTTTGTAGACATATTGGCCCTAACACCGATGTCCCCGCAGGAGATATCGGGGTTGGCGCTAGGGAAATAGGTTTCCTTTTTGGAATGTATAAGAAATTAAGAAATGAATTTACAGGTGTGTTGACAGGTAAAGGTCTTTCTTGGGGAGGGTCTAAAATTAGGCCGGAAGCAACTGGGTATGGTACCGTGTATTTTGCCCAGAGTATGTTGAATACTAGAAATGAAGATGTTAAGGATAAAACCGTCGTAATCTCCGGTTCAGGAAACGTGGCCCAGTATGCCGCTGAAAAAGTATTACAACTAGGCGGTAAAGTGGTAACACTTTCTGATTCTTCCGGATATATATATGATGCCGATGGAATTGACACTGATAAGTTGGCTTTTGTAATGGATCTAAAAAATAATAGAAGAGGGCGAATTTCCGAGTATGTTGAGAAATACAAATCCGCTACCTTCCATAAAGGGGGTATGCCCTGGGAAGTAAAATGTGATATAGCACTGCCATGTGCAACGCAAAACGAGTTAGATGGCGAGAGTGCAAAAGTGTTGATAGCAAACGGATGCCTTTGTGTAGCGGAAGGAGCCAATATGCCTTCCACACCAGAAGCCATTCATGAATTCCATGAGGCTAGAATTTTATTTGCCCCAGGTAAAGCTTCCAATGCTGGTGGAGTGGCCACCTCTGGTTTGGAAATGTCCCAGAATTCACTCCGCATTAGCTGGACAAGGGAAGAGGTTGATGATAGGTTAAAGGGTATTATGAAAGAAATACATGACTCATGTATTGAATATGGAAAGGAAGAAGATGGCTATTGCAACTATGTGAAAGGAGCAAATATTGCAGGTTTTGTTAAAGTTGCCGATGCTATGTTGGCGCAAGGAGTTATATAAAAATACAAAGGTAGAATTTGGAAATACGAATTTGGAACCTCTTTCGGGGAATTCAATTTCGTATTTCTTTTTTTAGAGAGGTTTTTTTATTAAAAGAACTTACCTTGTGGATTGTGCCCGTGAGGGGCTTTAGGGGTGTTTTTCAATTCCCATAAATCAGGACTTTAAATCTTGTTTGATGCAAGTAACCACCAAAGCCATAGTTTTATCGGCCTTAAGATACGGAGATACCAGTTTGATCGTAAAGGCATTTACAGTATCAAATGGGATAAAATCCTATCTTCTAAAAGGTGTGTTGGCCTCTAAAAAAGGGAAATTGAAAACAGCTTATTTTCAACCTTTAATGCAGTTGGAACTTGTGGCGAGCCATAGGAACAAGGGTACTTTAGAAAGTATTCGAGAGGTTAAGGTAAGTCATCATTATCAGACATTGCATACGGATATTTCCAAAAATGCCATGACCTTGTTCTTGGCAGAGGTTTTAAGGAACAGTATTCATGAAGAGGAGGCCAACGAACCCCTCTTTTATTTTATAGAGGCTTCTCTACAATGGCTGGATGCGCATCATAATATTTCCAATTTTCACCTTTATTTTATTTTGGGCTTAAGCAAGTATCTAGGGTTTTATCCGGATACGACGGGTAGTGATGCAGAATATTTTGATCTAATGGAAGGAAGCTTTGTTAACTCACCATCCTTAAACCCGATAGTAACCGGTAAAAATTTAGAATACCTTAAAAGCTTTTTGGGCACAAATTTTGATGCTATGCATACCATTAAGATGAAGAAGGCAAATAGACAGGAATTGTTACAATCCCTTCTTCTTTATTTTGAATTACATTTGCAGGGATTTAAAAAACCCAGATCACTTGCCATTTTGAATGAAGTTTTCAGCTAGTATGCATAAGACCGGTTTCATTATTTTTTTTCTTTTGTTGTTTAGAATTGCCTTTGCACAGGAAGTAACGATTCTAAATCTAGATACCCAAGAACCCGTTCTTAATGTAGCTGTTTATAATTTGGATAAGAGTAAAACTGCCTTGACCGACATTAATGGAAAATGTGATTTATCCATTTTTGAAAGGAACGAACGTTTAACGCTTAAACACTTAAGCTATCAGACCAGAAAAGCCACCAAATCCCAACTTTTAAGAAGAGGTGGTAAAGTTTATCTTACTCAAAAGGCCCAACAATTGGACGAGGTGGTAATGTCCATTTCCAAATGGGAACAACAAAAAAAGGACATACCACAGAAAATTGC
>JBCBZE010000039.1:0-16230 GCA_039815505.1 Bacteroidota bacterium
AAGCACCTCATCCTCATATTTTTCCAGAACCTCCCTATCCTTTTCAATAACCACAAAAGGCCTTTTATATGCTTTTAAGCGTTCTACCGCCTGATTGCCGTTACGTCCAAATCCGCAAACAATAATATGTTCCGTTAAATTATTGATCTTATTTTTCACTTTTTTCTTCTTTAATAGTTCCAAGGAGTTCCTACCCAATATATATTCCGTAATGACCGAAATGGCAAAAGCGAATATGAATACACTGGCGATAATTAAAAATACAGTAAAAATCTTTGCGTTTTCGTCCATGGGGCCCACCTCGGAAAAACCAACGGTAGTGACTGTAATAACCGTCATATAACAGGCATCCAACCAATTAAAACCGAATAAATAACGATACCCAAAGACACCGGACAAACCAACAAAGATGATTAAAAGTATAGCTATGCTAATTTTTGAACGGAAGAGTTTAAACATACTTAAAGGTCAAAAACAGAAGTTCGTTTGGTGTAAAGCAAATCTTTGATCCCAAGCCAAAACGCCAAAAACAAATATAACGCAAAGCCAAAACCCAGTGTTACGAAAGTAAGGTAGATAAATGAGGTGCGTACTACCCTTGTGCGTATTCCTATACGTTCCGCGATACGTCTACAGACTTCAAAGCCTCTTTTTTGAAAGTAATACAACATTTTATAAAATAAATCCATCAGTTAAAATTAACCATTTCTATTCAATAAATGATTCCCAACAGCACATTGCAAACATCGATTTTTGGAACAATACTCATTGTATAATTGTAAAATAGATTGACTTTCAAAGGCATTTGAAGCTTTGAACCCATAGTTCTTAAAACTATGGACGACCGTATTTTCTTCCTTATCCAGTTCGGATGCAATTTTAATGATTTCATCACCGACATCAACACCTTTATCTTTTGAATAACAAAACTTTAAGGGAAGTATGGTATTGATCACTATTAAATCAATAAACTTTTTGCTGAGTTTTTTACCGCTTTTCCTAGAGATTTTTCCAAAAGAAAAATGCGTATACCAATAAGGACTGGCAGCAACGTCAAAAATCTTATAAATTTCTTCCAAACTTACTGCCGAGATAAGCTGACTGAAAAGATTTTGATGTGTATGGTATAGACTTGCAACTTGCGATAGTCTTATGGTGGGAAAATTGGCCGGACGCAATTTGAAAAACCCCGGTTTTTGAACACCCCTAACATCAATCTGAAATTTGTGTTTTTGATATTGGTATTCTTCTTTTAGCCGAATGTAATATTCATCCACAATTAAATCGTCTTCCAATAATCCCGCAATACCGAACAATATACTTTCCAATCGAAAAGAATGTTCCCTTACTTTACGAACGATTAAAAAATCTAAAGCCGTACCTATACTTAAAAACGAATCCGCATTGATTTTTGAACCAAAATTCTTTAATAAAAGAATGAAAAGTACTTTTTCCCAATCATTTTTTGATAGGGACAAGAGCTCCCAAACAAGCTCGGATTTGCGCTCCAAACGTTCAAGGTAGAGTCTATCGAGCCAATGTTGCATAAGAAAGGAATCTATATACTTAAGGTCTTTTTCGCAATTAATGAAGACCTTACGCTTATTGTTTAGGAGTGCTTGGTATCCTTCCAATACATTTTCGGAAACATACTTTTTAAGCTCTAAAACGGGTATTTCGGTATTGTTCTTTCGAAATACCGACACATCATCTTCCCAAACTACATGAAGGATCACATTATTGTAATTGCTATCCTTTTCATGGTGATGCGCATACCAATCCGATGACTTTAGATGAATTTCAACGTTGCCGGCCCAAAGTTGACCATCAATATTGATTCTGGCATTAAAAAAATCAGGGCCCGCCAAGTGATTATGGGTCCCCACATCCTCAATAACAATAGATTCATTTTTTGAAGTATATACATTCTCCAATTGAAGTTTTTTGTATTTCCAGATAAAATGGAGCATATCTTCACGCATGGGCCTAAAATAAAAAATCCTGCCGAAGCAGGATTGGAATCTTATTGATAATTTGCGTTATTCGGCCACTTCCCCCTCCCATTCCATGAAGCCGCCTTCTAGATTATATGTATTTGCAAAGCCCGAGTTTTCCATAATGGCACAGGCCTGTCCGCTCCGGTTACCCGATCTACAGTAAACGTAATAGTTCTTTGTTTTATCCAGTTTCTCTAATTCATCTAAAAAACCTTGCCCCAAATATATATCGATATGAAGGGCATCGGGAATATACCCATCTTCCACTTCTATATCGGTACGGACATCCAATATAACGCCATTGTCATCATTCTTTAATTGTTCTGCCCACTCTTCTTGGGATAAATCTGCCATAAGCTTTAGTTATTTTATGTGAACGACAAAAATAAAAATCCAAGGCAAAACTTTTGGATTTTTTGTTGAGTATTTATTTTATATTACACCTTTATGGAACATCCAATCGCCTTGGTAGTCGTTACTTTTATTTCCGATCCGTTTAGCATGGCATCTACCGCGTTTTCCACAAACTTTTCCTCAACGGCACCTGCATCCGCATAGTTATCGTCTATGGCGCCAATGTATTTAACCAAGTTGCCTTTATCCGTTCTTTCCAATAGATACACATGTGGTGTCCTAGTAGCACCGTATTGTGGGTAAATTTTTTGTCCGTCGTCCAATAGATAAGGAAAGGTAAACCCTTTTTCTTTTGCCCTTACTTTCATAAGCTCGTAGCTATCTTTAGGCTGTACGGAGGGGTTATTGGGGTTAATGGCAATAACGGGGACCCCCAATGAACTATATTTTTTATCCAAGGCAACAATACGATCTTCATAAGCCACGGCATATGGACAACTATTACAAGTGAAGATGACCAAAAAACCCTTGGCATCCTTATAGTCAGCAAGGGACACCATAGTACCATCTATATTTTTCAATTTAAAATCCGTGGCGTAATCACCAATTGCATAACCTTCATCGGCCACACTAAAATTGTAGGTAAAAGCACTACAAGCCAAAAAAAGTGCCAAAATCCCAAAGTTTCTCAAAGTTTTCATATCTCTATTGCGTTATAAATTTATCTAAATGGTTCTTCAGTTCGTCATAGGTGAACGATTGTTCATAAAAAGCACGTTTATCTCCATTATATATAATGGTGGCAGGAATTGCACCTGACCAATCTGCATTTACCTTGGGTATCCAGGCATGTTGTTTGGGGTCATCTAAAATAACGATCTTGGATTTCAAATCTTTTTTCTCAATGAAAGGTATTAAATGGGATTCCCACATTTTTTTCATATCCAGACTAACCAGGACAACTTCTACATTGGCATTCTTTTGCTCGGCATTGATTTTTTCAAAATAAGGAAGCTCTTTTACGCAAGGAGCACACCAAGTAGCCCAAAAATTAATAACATACGTTTTATTGTCTTTCCTATTTAACAGTGGCTCTAGTTGGTCAAAGTTATAGATAGGTAAATCGCCTATCATATGGGTTGTTTCGGAAATCTCACCTACATCATTAGCTAGAGAGGAAACCTTATCCTGCCTTGTCACTTGCCCGCAACTATATAAAAAACAGACTAAAAGGACCATTATGATTCTAGACATTGCACCAACTTTTCTGTATTAAAATTAAACATCGATTTTCCAATGACTTATTTTTTAACAAAAGTTTAATGACCAGACTATTGTGGATCTAAAAAACAACCATACATTTGTATATACAAATATTGTAGATACATGAATGTAGAAGAGGTCATAAAAACGGATAAAAAGATTCCATTGGAAACAAGGACAATTATTCATTTAATGTTGGTGAACAACAAAATCAACGAAATAGTCGCCAGCGCCTTAAAACCTTTCGAAGTTTCCGTACAACAATTTAATGTACTGCGTATTCTTAGAGGCAGAAAGGGAGAGCCTGCCAATCTGTCTACCTTAAATGAACGAATGGTCAATAAAATGAGCAATACCACAAGATTGGTAGATAAATTATTGCTGAAAGGTTATGTAAACAGATTCGTATGCGAGTCCAATAGACGTAAGGTAGAAATAAGTATTACGGACAAGGGCAAAGAAGCACTTTCCCAAATGGATGTTACAATGAGAGTCGCTGAAAATGCCATTGTAAACAAATTTGATAAAAAAGAATTGGAACAGTTGAATATTTTGTTGAATAAATTTTAAACCAAATGAACAGATATATTGAAAGTCTAAACTGGCGATATGCCACCAAAAAATTTGATAGCACCAAAAAAATTTCGGATGAAGACCTAAACACTTTAATGGAAGCGGTGCGATTAAGTGCTTCTTCCTACGGTTTGCAACCCTATCATGTATTGGTTATATCAAATGGGGAGTTAAGGAATAGACTAAAAGAGGTTTCTTGGGGCCAATCCCAAATAACCGATGCCTCCCATCTTATCGTTTTTGCCAACAAAATAGCTGTTGATGAAGGGCTTATAGACACTTACCTAACTAAAGTAAGTGAAACCCGTAACATTCCCAAAGATGGATTATCAGGGTACGGGGATTTTATGAAATCAAAATTACTAGACCTACAAGATGACACAAAAGTCTCGTGGACCGGTAAACAAACTTACCTAGCTCTCGGTAATTTATTGTCCGCAGCTGCGACCTTAAAAATAGATGCTTGTCCTATGGAAGGTTTTGACCCAAATGCCTATAATGAGATATTGGGGTTAAAGGAAAAAGGATTGAACACCGCGGTAGTGGCTACGGTAGGCTACCGATCACATGAGGACGAAACCCAGCATTATAGGAAAGTTAGACAATCTAAGGAAGAATTATTTACACATATACTTTAAAAACAATCATTAACAAAAATCAAAATTAATAATCATGAAAAGAAGTGGATTAAGTTTAGTATTGGCTGTAGTATTTGGATTTACGGCAACTGCAACAACACCTATCGATGGTGAAAAAAAAGAAGTAAAGACAAGTGAAAGCAAGGTGACCTGGAAAGCATACAAGGTTACCGGCTCCCATACGGGAACGATAGCCTTAAAAGCGGGTGCTTTGGAGTTCGAAGGTGATAAATTAAGTGGCGGCGAGTTTGTAGTGGATATGACCTCCATCAACACAACGGATCTGGAAGGTGATTACAAGGCTAAACTGGATGGTCACCTACATTCGGATGATTTCTTTAGTACCGCGAACCATCCTACGTCCAAATTGGTTTTCACAAACGTGGCGACCTCTGGAAAAAACTCATATAAGGTCACAGGAGATCTAACGATAAAGGGAATTACAAAGCCCGTGACTTTTGATGTATCCGTATATGGGAGCAAGGCTACCGCCACTTTAAAGGTGGACAGGGCAAACTACAATGTAAAATATGGTTCAGGAAGCTTCTTTGAAAATCTTGGGGACAAAACCATTTATGACGAATTTGATCTGGTTGTTGACCTGGAGTTTTAAACAACCTTAAGTTCAGTGTTTTAAATCCCGTTTTATAGGTATAAAACGGGATTTTTATTTTTTTAAGGCTAAAGTTTGCTGTTTTAAAATTCCTTTCTATATTTGACTCAATGAAAAGTAAAACTGTACATACTTGGTGGTGGAAAAACTTACGTCAGGAATCGTGAGCTAAGCACCATTGTAAACATATATTAAGGCTTGTCTATCACGACAGGCCTTTTTTTATTAATATAATTTGACATGTCCTACAAATTAATCACACATTACAAAAAAATTCTTGCGGATACCATTACACCTGTTAGCGTTTACTTAAAAATTCGGGATAGATTTCCCAATAGTATTCTGCTGGAAAGTAGTGATTACCATGCCAATGATAATAGCTTCTCCTATATCTGTTGTAATCCTATAGCCTCCATAAAAGTGCAAAATGAAATAATTTACCAAAGTTTTCCCGACGGCGGTAAGGAACAGATGGCCATAACTTTCAATAGTGATGTTTCCCAAATTGTTCATGAGTTCAGTAAGAAGTTCATTGCCGAGGACAATGGTTTCAAATTTATAAACAACGGCCTTTTTGGTTATATGGCGTATGATGCCGTTCGTTACTTTGAAGATATTTCAATTAGCAAAAAAGAAGGCGCATTGGACATTCCCGATATCTACTATGCGGCATATCAAAATATTATCGCCATCAATCACTTTAAAAATGAGGCGTATATTTTTGCACATTGCTATAATGAGGCCAATAATATCCCAGAAATTGAGCAGATTCTAAACGTAAAAAACTTTGCTTCCTATAATTTTTCAAAAGAGGGCGAACCCACCTCTAATCTAAAGGATACGGAATATATGGAGCATGTGGCCTTGGCCAAGAAACACTGTCAGCGAGGTGATGTGTTTCAATTGGTATTGTCCAGAAGGTTCTCACAGCCCTTTAAGGGAGACGAATTTAACGTATACCGGGCCCTACGTTCCGTAAATCCCTCACCATACTTGTTCTATTTTGATTATGGGGATTTCAAAATTTTTGGAAGCTCTCCCGAGGCCCAACTCGTGGTGCAGAACGGCAAGGCCGAGATTCACCCCATAGCGGGCACCTTTAAAAGAACGGGAAATGATGAACAGGATGCGCAGCTCGCAAAAAAATTAACCGAAGACGATAAAGAAAACAGTGAGCATGTAATGTTGGTAGACCTTGCTAGAAATGATTTAAGTAGAAACGGTAATATGGTCCATGTGGAAAATTACAGGGAAGTACAGTTTTTTTCCCACGTAATTCATTTGGTATCCAAGGTTACCGGACAGAAAAAAGCGGATATACCGACCATGAAAGTGGTGTCGGACACGTTCCCTGCCGGTACCCTAAGCGGTGCCCCAAAACATATGGCCATGCAACTCATAGAAAAATACGAGAAAACCAGTCGAGATTATTACGGGGGGGCCATTGGTTTTATGGATTTCAATGGCAATTTTAACCATGCCATCATGATCCGTACTTTTTTAAGCAAAAATCATGAGTTGCATTATCAGGCCGGTGCAGGTTTGGTGGCGGCGTCCGACCCCAAAACGGAATTGCAGGAAACCTATAATAAGCTGGGTGCCTTGACCAAGGCATTGGAAATCGCAGAAACTATTTAATACAGCGTAATACAAATGGAAAGAATATTGGTAATAGACAACTACGATAGTTTTACATATAATCTCGTGCATTATCTAGAGGATTTGGATTGCGAAGTTGTTGTGAAAAGAAATGACCAACTTACCCTAAAGGATGTGGAAGCCTTTGAAAAAATAGTACTCTCACCAGGTCCTGGAATACCAGACGAAGCCGGTCTTTTAAAGGATATCGTTTCCCAGTTCGGTGCAACTAAACGTATTTTTGGGGTCTGTCTGGGACAACAGGCCATTGGAGAGGTATTTGGAGGGTCCATTATAAATTTAGACCAAGTTTATCATGGAATTGCCACCACCGTAAAAGTTGTAAAAGATGATATCTTGTTTACCGATCTTCCGAATGAAATTGAGGTTGGTCGCTATCATTCATGGGTGGTACATCCAAATTTGCCAGAAGTTCTGGAAGCCACATCCTTTGATGAAAACGGACAAGTCATGTCCTTGAGACATAAAACATATGATATATGTGCAGTACAGTTTCATCCAGAATCGGTACTGACACCACACGGGAAAAAGATGTTAGAAAATTGGCTAAACGGTTGATTACAAAGTCATTCCCGTGAAGACGGGAATCCATTTATGCATAGAATATACCCTTAATTGATTCCCATCTGTACGGGAATGACAAATTACAAAAATGAAAGAAACATTGAATAGGTTGATCAACCATGATATCCTTTCCGCGGCCGACGCCAAGGGAATTTTGGTAAATATCGCCAAAGGTGCTTATAACCCCAGTCAAATTGCCGCTTTTTTAACGGTGTATATGATGCGGAGCATTACTATTGAGGAATTGGAGGGCTTTAGAGACGCCCTGTTGGATCTATGTTTGGGTATAGACTTGTCTGCCTACAATCCTATTGATCTTTGCGGAACGGGAGGTGATGGCAAGGATACGTTTAACATCTCTACCTTGGCATCGTTTGTTACGGCAGGAGCCGATGTAAAAGTAACCAAGCACGGTAATTATGGGGTTTCATCCAAATGTGGTAGTAGCAATGTCATGGAGTATTTGGGCATTAAATTTAGTAATGAAGCGGATTTTTTAAAAAAATCCATTGATGAAGCGGGAATTTGTGTCCTACACGCACCCCTATTCCACCCTGCTATGAAAAATGTGGCTCCTATTAGAAGGGAATTGGCTGTAAAGACTTTCTTTAATATGCTAGGACCCATGGTGAATCCGGCTTTTCCCAAGAACCAGATGGTGGGTGTATTTAACTTGGAACTGGCTAGGATGTACGGCTATCTTTATCAAAATACGGATAAAAAATTTACGGTGCTACATGCCTTGGACGGGTACGATGAAATTTCCTTGACCGGCAGTACCAAGACCATTTCCAACCATTCGGAAGGTATGCTAAGGCCAGCGGATTTTGGTGTAAAAACCATCTTCCCATCCGATATTGTTGGTGGTGATACCATAGAAGGTTCTGCCAAAATATTTATGGATATTTTAAAGGGCAAAGGTACCGAGGCACAAAACAATGTGGTATGCGCCAATGCGGGCATTGCTATCGCTACGGTAAAAGAACTGACCCCCAAAGAAGGTTTTGTGCAAGCCAAGGAATCCCTGCTAAATGGAAATGGGCTAAAAGCCTTAAAAAAATTACAGGAGTTGAGCAAAAACTAACGGATTCTCTCGTCGTGGAGTGGGTCCGGTTGATGGAAAAATATGAATATTCTAGATAAAATAGTACATGATAAGCGAAAGGAAGTTAATCTAAAAAAGCAGTTGATCCCAGTTTCGCAATTGGAAGCTTCAGTGCTTTTTAATAGAGCTCCCTCTTCCTTGGCCAATGCCCTTCGAAACAATGCTACGGGAATCATTGCCGAACACAAGCGGCGCTCACCGTCCAAATCGATTATCAACCAAAGCTTAAATATTCACGATGTGGCGAAGGGTTATGAAGAGGCAGGTGTTTCGGGAATGTCCGTACTGACCGATGGGAAGTATTTTGGCGGTTCATTGGATGATTTGCATATAGCCAGAGCTTCAGTGGATATTCCAATATTACGAAAGGAATTTATAATTGATGAATACCAAATCATCGAGGCCAAAGCCTCTGGGGCAGATGTTGTTCTATTGATAGCTGCCATATTATCAAAGGAAGAAATTAAAGGCTTTTCCAGTTTGGTTAAAAGTTTGGGGATGGATGTTTTATTGGAAGTACACAACGAAGAGGAATTGCACAAATCCATTATGCCCTCTTTGGATATGCTGGGGGTGAACAATAGAAATCTAAAGACATTTGAGGTAAGCTTGGAGACCAGTAAATCCCTTGCTGAATCCATTCCAGGTGATTTTGTAAAAGTATCCGAAAGCGGCATCAGCACCATTGAAGCTATAAAGGAATTAAAGCCGCACGGGTATCAAGGGTTTTTAGTTGGAGAGAATTTTATGAAAACCGATAATCCGGGGGAAAGTGCCTCACATTTTATTAAAGAATTATCCAAATGAAATTCAAGGTCTGCGGTATGAAATATCAAGATAATATCAACGCTGTTGCTGAATTGCAACCAGACTATCTGGGTTTTATATTCTGGAAACCTTCAAGTCGGTATTTCGAAGGTAGAATTCCCGATACTTCCGACCTTACTAAAAAAGTGGGTGTATTTGTAGATGCCCCCAAGGAGGACATTGTCAAAAAAGTAAAACAGCATCAGCTACAGGCGGTACAATTGCATGGAAAGGAAAGTCCTGGGTATTGTTTGGGCTTAAGACAATTATCCGCCAAGGAGCAACAGCAACATATGGACATCATCAAAGTGTTTTCGATGAAGGAAGATTTTGATTTTTCCATTCTAAAACCTTACGAAACGGTCTGTGATTTTTATATGTTCGATACCAAGGGAAAACTCCCAGGGGGAAATGGCTATACGTTCAACTGGGAGTTGTTAAAGGACTATCCGTCTACCAAACCCTATTTTCTAAGTGGGGGAATCGGTCTGGAATCAAATGAAAAAATAGCCTCTTTTCTAAAAACAGAAGCGGCACAATATTGCCATGCCGTAGACGTCAATAGCAGGTTCGAAATTAAACCCGGGCTTAAAGACGTGGAAAAATTGAAGACGTTCAAAAAAATAATTGTAAAAAACTGAATACAGATTGCAAAAAATTATGAAATCATATCACGCTGACGAAAAAGGATATTATGGTGAATTTGGCGGAGCATTTATCCCTGAAATGCTGTACCCCAATACGGAGGAACTTAGACAAAATTATATCCGTATCATGGAAGAACCTGCTTTTAAAAAAGAATTCGACCAATTGTTAAAAGATTATGTAGGTAGACCCACACCCTTGTATTTTGCACAAAGATTATCCCATAAATACCATACTAAAATCTACTTAAAACGGGAGGATTTATGCCATACCGGAGCCCATAAGGTAAACAATACCATTGGTCAAATTCTAATGGCAAAAAAATTGGGGAAAAACCGTATCATAGCGGAGACCGGTGCAGGGCAACATGGGGTCGCTACGGCAACGGTCTGTGCCCTTATGGGAATCCAATGTGTGGTTTATATGGGTGAGATAGATATTGCCCGCCAGGCTCCCAACGTAGCCCGGATGAAAATGTTAGGCGCGGAAGTGCGCCCTGCCCTATCCGGAAGTAGAACCTTAAAAGATGCCACCAACGAGGCCATAAGGGATTGGATAAACAATCCCGTAGACACACATTACATTATTGGATCCGTGGTGGGCCCACATCCATATCCGGATATGGTGGCAAGGTTCCAATCGGTCATATCAGAAGAAATCAAATCTCAGTTATCGGAAAAAGAAGGCAGGGAAAACCCGGATTATGTAGTGGCCTGCGTAGGGGGTGGTAGCAATGCAGCTGGTGCCTATTACCATTATTTGGATAATGAAGCGGTAGGCATTATCGCTGTGGAGGCCGCCGGCAGAGGTATTGACTCTGGAGAGAGTGCCGCTACATCGGCATTGGGAAAAGTAGGTATTATCCACGGTAGTAAAACCCTACTGATGCAAACTTTGGACGGTCAAATTGTTGAGCCTTACTCCATTTCCGCAGGCTTGGATTATCCGGGCGTGGGACCCATGCATGCCCATCTGTACACCTCCGGTCGTGGGGAATTTATTTCCATTACCGATGATGAGGCCATGACCGCAGGGCTATTGGTTTCGCAACTAGAAGGAATTATTCCTGCCATTGAAACGTCTCATGCCTTTGCCATATTTGATTATAAGACATTTAAGCCCGATGATATTGTGGTAATTAACCTATCGGGTCGCGGCGATAAGGACCTAAACACCTATATCGATTATTTTAAATTATGATATTTTGTCATTTCTGCGAAGGCAGGAATGACAAAACTGTTTAAATGACAACTCAAGAAATACCCTCGACACTAGGTCTAATTGGTTTAGATGGATTTTAAAAAGTCTATTTGATTTTCCAAGGGCGCACAGAAGGCAAAACAAGAACAAATTTTATGGTTACCCAATAATTATTTTTACCTATTTCAAGTAATAAATACGGGTTACTCAATACTAAGTACTGAATACATATGAACAGGATCAATAAAAAACTGAAAGAGGATAAAAAACTGCTCTCTATTTATTTTACCGCTGGATATCCAAAGCTGGATGATACCGTAAAAATCATCAGGGAATTGGAAAACAATGGTGTGGATATGATCGAAATTGGACTACCCTTCAGTGACCCCTTGGCAGACGGACCAACGATACAAGAGAGTTCAACCGCCGCCCTTAAGAACGGGATGCATACCGAACTCTTGTTTGAACAGTTGAAGGATATTAGAAAATCGGTTTCCATTCCCTTGATCGTAATGGGCTATTTTAACCCTATGCTACAATATGGAGTAGCGGATTTCTGTAAAAAATGTTATGAAATCGGCATAGATGGTATTATTATGCCCGACCTTCCTTTGGATGTCTACCAAGAACAGTATGAAGCTATTTATAGAAAGTACGGGTTAATCAATATATCGCTAATTACCCCCCAGACCAGTGAATACCGTATTAAGGAAATCGATAGGGCATCGGAAGGCTTTATCTATATGGTAAGTTCCGCTAGTGTAACAGGTTCAAGTTCGGGGTTTGGGGATACACAGACCGATTATTTTGAGCGTATTGCGGCAATGCACTTAAAAAACCCTCAAATCGTAGGTTTTGGTATCAACAATGCCCAAACCTTTAAGCAGGCTACCAGGACCGCCAAAGGTGCTATTATAGGTTCGGCATTCATTAAACATTTAACCAAAAATGGAGTATCCGGTATTGCAGATTTTGTAAAAGGAATTCGCTAAATTTAAACCTTTAATTTAAAGCAGAGCAATACATGAAAAAAGTACTCCTAGTCGCTTTTCTGGTTTTTAATTATTCACTCTTTTCCCAAGACAGCATCCGATTAAAATCACAAGTTGCCCATACCATCAATGAGATGCGCGAATTTATTGCTATTCCCAATGATGCCCTGGAACACGCTGACATCAATAGAAACCTTACGTGGTTGACCAAGAAATTTAATGATAGGGGATTTAACTCCTCTATATTGCCTACTGAAGGGGAATCCCTGTTCTTCGCCGCACTGGCTCCCATGGACGACAATAAACCCACTGTATTGTTCTACATGCATTTTGACGGCCAATCGGTAGATCCCTCCAAGTGGGACCAACCAGATCCATATAAAGTTGTTCTAAAATCCAAAGAGGGCGATGGTTGGAAAACTAGATCCTTTGATGATTTGAACGAAGATATTAATTACGACTGGCGTTTGTTCGGTCGATCCACTTCAGATGATAAAGGTCCGATCGTTATGTTCCTCAATGCTATTGACTTATTGAAAAAGAACAACATGGACCTGCCATTTAATATAAAGGTCATTTTAGATAGCGAGGAGGAGAAAAGTAGTAAACCGTTGCCCAAGGCGGTAAAAGAGTATCGAGAACTGTTAAAGTCCGATTTTCTGGTGATTACGGACGGACCTGTACACAGCTCCGGAAAACCTACGATAGTCTATGGCTGTAGAGGTATTACCACCCTTTCTTTAACGAGTTATGGACCTATAAAACCTCAGCATAGCGGGCATTATGGAAACTATGCCCCAAATCCCGGGTTTCAATTGGCACAGGTGCTGGCCAGTATGAAAGACACGGATGGAAAGGTAAAAATAGATGGGTATTATGATGGTATTACTTTGAATGAAGCTACCATGGAAATCCTAAAAAGTGTACCTGATGATGCTACCACCATCAATACCGACCTAGCTATTAAATCTCCAGATAAGGTAGGTGGTTTTTATCAAGAATCTTTACAATATCCTTCCTTGAACATAAGGGGGCTAGGTTCCGGATGGGTGGGTAAAAAAGCACGGACCATAGTGCCCGAGAGCGCTACGGCCGAAATTGACATTCGTTTGGTTCCCGAGTCCGATGGTAATCGGTTAAAAGGTTTGGTAAAAAAGCATGTTGCAAAACAAGGATATTATGTTACCGATAAGGTTCCTTCCAAAGAGGAACGTAAGGCACATAACAAAATAATGACCATTACAGAGGGCAGCGTAACAGATGCTTTCCGAACCAATTTGGACAATCCCTACGGTGATTTTCTGGTGAATACCTTAAGAACTACGTTTAATGAGGATATTGTCCAAATTCGTATTATGGGCGGTACGGTTCCCATAGCTCCCTTTATTAACGAATTAAAAATACCGGCCTTTATAGTGCCAATGGTAAATCCGGACAATAATCAACATAGCCCAAATGAAAATCTTAAGATTGGGCAAATCGCCTATGGGATACAGGCGTTTTATGGGATTTTGAGCACGGGTTTGGATAAATAACACGGTCATCATATACTTCCCAAATCAAAGGAACGTTTATATAGGAACGCCTATGAAACTTTCTATACGATTATTGATACTGTTGTTTTTCAATGCTATATATTCCCAAAATATACAGGTTTTGGACAGTACAAACAACCTTCCTATTCCCTTTGCCACCATTTCTTTTGGCAATGGCCTTGGTAATTTTGCAGATGATGAGGGATGGTTTTCCTTCTCCAAGGAAAAATATAGGGATGTGGATACGCTATACATATCATCCTTGGGATATGCAGAAAAAGCCATTATGGCACATCCATTACCAAAAAAAATATATCTGACACCAGCTATATGGGAATTGAACGAAGTGGTGGTATCCACTTCCAAGTTGGGTAAATTCAAGCTTAAAAAACAAAAGGCCATCACCCATGAGGATATTTTTGCCTCATGGCTTCCCACCATAGAAAGTGAAGTAGCCATATTTTTTGAACGCTATGACAATAAAATCACGCAGATTTCCAAATTGATACTTCCCATAAATGCGGAATCCAAATACAAATCTAGGGGAAGGGGAAACTATGCCACTATTTGTCGTATTCAATTCTATGAAAATAAAAACGGATTGCCCGGAAGTGCCATAGGTCACGAAAAAATTGTCTTTTCCATTGATGAAAAGCAACGTAAGGTCTATGAATTGGATATCGCATCCAAAGGTATATTTATTCCCCAAACCGGCATTTATGCCTCTCTACAGGTCCTAGGGTACGCCAATGCCCAAGGGCGGCTTATACAATCTAAAAAGTATCATGAAGTGGAAACACCCCGGGGAATTGAAAAAGTGTCCACATCCTTTAGGCCATTGCTTCCGTTTTCGAACAGGTTGGCCCCTAAACACACCTACGTAAGACGGGTGTTTTTCAATGATAAAAAATGGCAGATTTTTGATAGGACCTACAACAAAAACTCAAAACTTGTTCAAACCGGTCATACCAATTATGGTATGGGTGCTTTTTTTAGGGTATATGGGGAATAAATAACCCTATATTGTTAGAAAAATGGCCTATACTGCAGGACCCTAAAGTCGAAAGTGGTGAACTTAGGGTTAGCATTCTTCATCTTTTTATATATTTCCAAACTGCCTATGGCCCTATTCGCAGCTCCGGAAGGAGCGGTCAAGGAAACCGTTGTTATTTTCCTTTCGCCAAAGGGCAATACAAACTCATGTATCCTAGGGACTTCATTGGATACTATTTGGAGTGCCAGCCCATGTGCTTTTATCAATTTTCTAAAAAAAAACTCCGGTCCGTTCTTACTGTTACCTCCAGTAAATAACAAGGTATGCACCTTAGGGTACTTTTCAAGATAGCCGATCATGTCTCGGAGTTTTATATTTTGCATCCCCAAATCGGACGCATCTACTTTATCCCGTTCCGCACTGGCCACAATATCGCATATGCCTATTTTTTGTTGTAAAAGGAAGTCTCTTCGTTGCTTTATGGCTTCTTCCGTAGTTTCGTACATCAGTCCCAGATTAAAGATGACATCCAAGATACGCCAAAGCTGACCGTTTCTACTACCGTAACAAAAATCAACGTCGTCTGCCTTTAAATCACCCGTAGTAAATCTAGGAGGGGGCAATGTACCCACGATTAATTTCGTAGCTTCCTTAAAAAGGAAAGGTTCATAGGGATGTGTATGCAGAAACATAGGGTTAGGGGGAAAATAAAAACTCCTTTGGACCTTCGATCATTGGTTTAACCATTTAAGCTGAGTTACGACTTGCATTGATATTTCCGTATAATGATCGGGTCACTATCTTCTCGTATAGTTCTATGTATTCGGATTTTAATCCAATTTTTTGTAAGGCATACTGCTGAATGACCAACAAGGGCAGAACAATATTTTCCCTTATTTTCACGGACTCTCGGGAAATAGGTTCCTGTTCCATCAAAATTTCCATATCGGAAATAAGCAATAACATTTCTTTGGACAACTTATACTCATTATACAAAATGGTCCAAAAATCCCCGTACTCCTTATCTTCCTTCATATAACTGGTTAGTTCAAAATAGCATTTGGACAGGGCCATCATACTATTCAACATCAACGCCTTGAAGAAAGGGACTTCCTTAAACAGGTTTTTAACTTCCTCTATCCTACCCCGATCTTTCAAGTTTTTTATGGCAGTTCCCATTCCAAAATATCCCGGCACGTTCTGCTTTAACTGGCTCCATGAACCTACAAAGGAAATGGCCCTTAAATCGGATAATTCTAGTTTGGCCTTATTGCCCCTTTTCCCTGGCCTA
>JBCBZE010000261.1:0-5086 GCA_039815505.1 Bacteroidota bacterium
CGCGGTTTTTAATTGCCTGACCAAGCTATCCACATTTTTTTTGGTAGGTATAAGATCTTGCGAATAAGCCATACCTATAATTAATGAAAAAACAAAAGCCAAGTAACATCGCTTCATGTCTTACGGGTCGGTTAAGGTTAATCCCTGAAAGATAAACACTCTTATTATGGGATTGATAAAATAGTCGCACTCTTTTTAAATTCTTGACAAGGTTTTTGAAAAAGAATGGTGAAAATCAAATTGTAGAGTGAAAATCGAATGATAGGCATTCCAATTTTAAGATATTTTTAATCCGAAATAACTTAAATCTAAAACTCATGAAATTAAACAATTACACAAACAGATTTTTATTGGGATTGGCCATATTGCTACTATCGCCTTTGGGATTGATCGCCCAAAATCAATTTCCGGCTCCCAATGACAAGAATACCAACACCATTATAGATGGTGGTAACTTTTTGATGAGGCGCCCTCCCAATTCTGTTTTGGGCAGCAATAATAATTGGAACAGGGGCATGAATATCTATATCCGAAATACCAATAACCAAACGGGATTCCCCAGTAGTAATAACCGGGCAGCTTTTGGAGTTTCAGGTACGGCACAAGCGGTCAACTATATGTACATGGCCCATCGGGACGGGAACCAAGGTGCTCCCGGGTCCGGTAATGGAATTTATGTTGAACCCAACGGTTCTACGGGTATAGGTGTGGTAGCCCCCGGGGCTTTCTTTCATATAAGGACGGGTGTACGAAATCTTCTGTACACAGGAGCTGTACTGCGCTTTAACAATACCAATGATGGCAATACCTTCTTCGATAAACAGGATACGGGGGATTTTGTATTCCGCACCCGTAACCAGAACGATACCAATTATGCCAACAGGATGATCGTACATCGTGGAGGTCAAGTGGAGATACCCACCAGATTGGCTATCGGAGCCACGGACACCCAGGGTTTTAAATTGGCAGTAAACGGCAAGGTACGGGCCAAGGAAGTAGTAGTGGAAACAGGATGGAGCGATTTTGTCTTTGAGAACGATTATGGGTTAAGAAGTTTGGATGAAGTAGAGAAATATATCGGAGAGAATGGCCATCTACCAGAGATTCCCTCGGCCAAGGAAGTAGCGGAAAACGGGGTAAAATTGGGCGAGATGGATTCCAAGCTGTTAATGAAAATAGAGGAGCTTACGCTGTATATGATTGCACAGCAGAAAGAAATTAAAGCGTTGAAGGAAGAACTTAAAACCGTTAAAGATGGACAATAAAAGTTTTAATCTAAAATTTATACCCTTGGTCTTGATACTATCTCTGATACTATCAGGATCGGTGAGAGGGCAATTTAAGGTGCCTGGGTACAATTCTACAGATCTCTTGGGAGCAATTATTCTACATCTTTCAGGTATTGAGGATCTTTCCACCTCAGGAGCTTTTTTTGGACTATCCAAATTCAACGCGGATATCGCTACAAGTACGATTAGTCTTCCAGGTGGAAACCTTAGTTTTAGTGATATTACAGGTGAATTTGTACTTGGAAAGAATGGTGATGTACGTCTCATTCCTTTTGATGTCGATGTAGTGGAAACTTCCACAGGTTTAGGCGATTTAGCTTCGTTAGGTCTAACTATAGAACAGGCTTCTTTTAAGACAGGTGAGGTAAATTTCATTACAGTGAGATTTTCGACAGCCTTTTCGGCGGGGGTCGTGTTTGAGGCACTTTTTGATGCCGTGCCCGTACTAAAACCATTTAAAAATAGCCCTTTTGTTCAAAAGACGGTTACTGTGCTCGAAAATATTAGTGGTTCTCTTGGAGGTACCGGACGTATAGATATATTACCAATTACGGATTCCAATCCTACCTTTGGCCTTAGACTTGCCACTTCTATTGATAAAAGCTTAAGTGGTACGGGTGATCTTGGAAAAGGATTTAAGGTAGGTCTCAGTGGGGCAAAAGTTACGGGGCGTGCGGTTCAACTTTCCATATGGCATATTGAGGCATTAACAGAAACTAGATTTCCAGATGAGGTCAGGGCTCTTTTTAGTCGGAACTATAATGTTTTTCATCCAAACTACAATGATGTGGATTTAAATACGCTGGATATTGATGATTTTAGTTTTCCGGAAAATAGTGATATCATATTAAAAGGTACGGGAAACTTCGAGCAACCTATTTCCATATCATCCAATAACTCCTCTACTATTTCCTTTACACCAGGTACTGGTGTGGATTCCGATATAAGAATTGCCCTGGAAATGGATACGGGTAAGAATTCTTTTTTCGGATCTTTTGGTGATCTTTCCGGAACGATTGGGGTGGCTCCGTTTGATATCGAGGAAGGTACTTTTTCTTTCGGTAAGGATCCAGTAGTCTCAGATTTTATACAGGGTACCAATATACCTGACTTTGATGGTTCTCCTCTACCTGTAGTAGCCTCCGCCATACCACTATTGGATAGTTATGATGGTGTTGATTTTACTAATCTTGAGGTTATGGGTCTAGATGTGGACCAAACTACAAAGGCGGTGAATTTTATTCTTCGTGGGGATCGCGAAAATGCAACCGGCCCAATAAAGTTAAACAATGAAAGCAAATTACTTAAGAGTGTGTTTGTTGAGGCTTTGACCATACCCAATAATGCTCAATTTGTAAGTTTGGAAACCAATCCTCCAGAGGCCGTAGCTTATGAACCTTTTAAGCATACCGAGATGGGGCAAATTTTTTTTATTGCCGATGAGCAAATGAAAAAGGATTTTGCAGAAAAAGTCTATGTCAACCCAGGGGGAAAGAATATAATACAAGAGTGGTATGATAGATTGGCTGCCGTAAATAGTCCCTCTAACTTTCTTAAAAACATTTTGGCAAGAGATGTTATACCAGACATTGCTTTCAATATTAGGGCCAATATAGTTCCTGTAATACCCACAGGTAATAAGGAAAACGATAAAGTTTTTATAGAAGACTCAAACTACAATATAGTTGTTTCGGAAGCTTTTGCCACACTGACTTTGACAAATGCCAATGGCGGAGGTATAACTATAAGTACCGACCTTCAACCGGGAACAGTTGGAATTACATTGGACGAATTCAATATTCTCAGCGCGGAACTCAATGATTTTAATAGTTTTATTATTAACAGGACATTGGACAAAAGAAATAGTATAAGAAATGATATAAATAATGGAGTGGGGGTGTATAAAAATTTAAAGCGAATACTACCCGCAATCGTTGCCGCACATTGGTATAAACAATCTGGGTTGGCAGAAGGTACTCTAAAAGATATTATTGATACAGGTGACCTTACCAATAGATATACTGGGAGGAGTTTAAGCAAACCTTTCGATCAAACCCTTTGGGATTCAAAGGCACAACAGTTATTGGCTACGTTAGAAGCATCCTCAGTGGGATATACGGTCACAAGTAGTATTACGGGAGGGGTTACGATAAACAATAATGTGAATCCAAATAAATTGGATGATGACTTCAAAAATGTACAACAGGTAATTTTTGACGAATCGCTGGCCGATGGGTTTAATGCGGATGACTATGTAAATGCTGGCGGTGTGGCCTACCGAATAGCAGAAATTGTACCAACGGGGATATTTATGAGACCTAATGCGGACAATTTCGTTGGTTTCAATGCAGGGTTTCTCGAGAATAGGCCGGTAACGGTAGCCATTGGCGTTGCCAATAACGGTAATAAACGGGCCAATAATCTGCAGGTAAATGTATATATGCAAAGGGAAAATGGACAACCTGTAAACGTAGAATCTACTATAATTTCCAGACTTGATCCCTATGAAACCAAATCCCATATGTTTTCTTTTAATCCAGGTGTTACAGGGAATGGCCTTTTAACAGAAAATATAAAACTATTTTATCGCGTAAATGAGAATGAATCTGTACCAGAATTATCCTATACCAATAATGAGCTGGATATTGAAATGGAAATTGCGGAAGTATTGTATCACGAAGTGTTGTATGATCGTTTTTATCAATTTGATTTAAAATCCCAATCCAGAAACTTTTTCGCTTCCCATGATTTTGCCTTCTATGAGAATACTACTATAAGAGATGGAGTAAAATTAAGTGCCCATTCTCCCAATAGAGTTGTGCTTATGCCTGGCTTTAAAGCAGAAAATGGTAGTGAATTCAGAGCTTGGATCGGAGATGATCTAGAGGCTAGAGAAGAATACGATAGACTAAATCCTGCACCCAGTAATACTGCCAATAAAGCTAGCTTTAGCAAGGTTTCCAAACCTGACATCACAAAACATAAAGCCCCTAAGCTTGCAAGGGACCATCGTTTGGATAATCTGCGTTCCAAGAATCTAGACGACACCAATTTTTTGCCGGTCTTTATGAATTATGAGATTATAGATGAAAACGCTATTGGAAAGGACGAGAATGCCTTGTTGAGCTCACTTTACCCCAATCCGGTCGTTGATTTTGTCTCGCTTGATTTGAATTTTGCACAAGATCGGAATATAAGCATTGACCTGTATACAATTTCTGGTACCAAAGTAAAGAATCTAAAGGAGAATGTGCACATTGCCAAAGGGTCCAGTACCCTGTCCTTGGATTTGAGCAATATATCTAGTGGGATATATATGTTGGTACTAAGGGAAGGTGACAAAAAATTGGATTCTAAGCTTGTTCTCAAGAATAGATAAAGATATAATTTTCAACTTTCGAAGTTTGTGTTAGAAAAGAACGCCCCATAAGTAATTATTGGGGTGTTTTTTATTTGGAAAAAGCCCACATAATCTCCTCGGGGATACGGATGGGTCTTTTGGTCACGGCATCCAAAAGACACCATTCCGTTTCTGAATGTATTAGGGGCTTTTGGGTATGCGTATTGAACATTTCCACGATTCTCGTGGATTTGGCCCCCCTAGAATGCGCCACATGGGTTTTTATGGTGATGGCATCGTCCAATATGGCAGCATTTTTGTAGTGTATATGATGTCGTAACAAGACCCAGACTACTTGCTGTTGCATTTCCATAGAAACCAACGACTTCCAATGCTCCTTGGCTACATCCTGTACCCATTGTACATAGCGTACATTGTTTACATGCCGTAGCTCGTC
>JBCBZE010000403.1:0-2568 GCA_039815505.1 Bacteroidota bacterium
GCATTAACATAGTTCCTTAAATGATTGTAATAGAAGAAATGGCTTCCTGCCGCATGGACACAGAATAGAGGGGCTTTGTTTCCTTTTGGTTTAATGGGCACCAAATTTTGCCATGGTTTCTTTTCCTCCCGAACATCCAAACTACTGGCCAGTGAGGCAATCGTGGGATGTTCTATTAAAGTCGTGGGCGGAAGTTTAATACCCATATTATTTTCAATACGGCTAAATAACTTTATAGCGAGCATGGATTTTCCTCCGAGTTCAAAAAAATTATCGTGAATTCCTATTGGGCCATCTTCAAAAACGGTTTCCCAAATCGCCTTAAGCTCCAGTTCCTGTTCATCTCTCGGGAGCGATTTTGAATGACCCGTGGAAGAAGTGTTTTGTTCCGTAGGTTCCAATAGGGCATTATCATTAAAATGGGGCGCATCAAGGTGTTCTAAAATGTCTTGGACGGAAAGGGAGGTTTCTTGGGTGAGCAGGTAAGACGCTTTTTGAAAATTCTTCAAAAACCATTCGGAAACTTGCTGCGGAATTACCTGGGAATTGACCAATAGGTTGATCTTAAAAAATTTCCCGCCCTTAACGACCAAAGTCGCCGGATAGGTGGTACTGATGCCACTTTGAAAATCTTTAACAAGAACACCTCCTTTATCTATATCCTCCCAAGGAAAATTCTCAAAAACGAAAAGGTTATCAAACATTTTCACGGTAGCTGGCAAAGCCGTCCAAGAAATTATTTCTTCTAAGGTGGAATGTTCATAATTTCTTGATTCTTGCTGCTCTAACTGTAGCTGTTGCAAGAACCCTATGAATGTAGTGGATTTTGTAAAATTGGCCCTTACCGGCAACACGTTTACGAACATCCCCGTTATAGATTCAATTTTCGGAAACAAGGCCGACCTACCGGACACCGTAGTTCCAAAGCAAACATCATATACACCGGAATGCTTCGCAAGTAGGACGGACCAAATACCCTGAAGAAGGGAATTCATGGTGAGATGCGATTGTTTGGCCAAAAGCTTTAAGTCCTCCGAGGTATTTTCGGAAATAGCAATGACATTGGAGGTGTATGCTCCAGATGTTGATGTTTTAGGCTCCTTAAAGAATAATTTGGGCTTAAAGCCGTAAAACATCTTTTTCCAAAAATCGGGAGCTTGCGGTTCCTTGTTTTTTTTCAACCAATTAAGATAGGTATCATATGTGGGTATGGTTCCTAAATTAGGCGTTGTATTCGTACGTAAAGCATGATAAAATTCAAATACGTCCTGCAATATGATACTTGTGGACCAACCATCTATAAGTAGATGGTGACAACTCCAAAGCAGTACATAGGAATCTTCCCCTTTCTTTATTAACACTATATGTGCTAGTGGGGCCTTCTCAAAATTCACCCCTGTTTCCTTATGATTCTTCTTTAAGGCTGTCAAAGATTCCCCATATTGGTCTTTGGAAAATTCACTCCAATCCAAATAGTTCCAATCCACCTCCTTATCCGGACTTACTACCAGTACAGGGTGCTTTATTTTTTTCCAGTGTATCGACGTTCGTAATACGGCATGCCTTTTCACTGCCGAACCCCAAGATTTCTTAAAATCCATTATATGAAGTGGCCCTTGAAGTGCACATTGTACATTTAAAAAACCTTGATCCTCCGAACTTGTCAGATGATGGAACAGGAAACCCTGCTGTATAGGGGTAAGCGGATATATTGCCTCTATTTTCTTGTTTTGTGTGCTAGTGGCCATAAATTGAATATTTTCGTATTCGCCATGAAAAGAGCGGATGCAATTTTTTTTATGAATTTAATCCATATTTGATGCTTAAAGCAAGTTTTATATTTTTTATCTCGATGACACCATCCTTTTAAACCGTATGGCTGCAAAGAAATGCGATAAAAACGACAACGGCCGTAGCGGTTTTTCTTAGGACAAGTAATAAAAAAAAACTGTACTTCATCAAAATAAACGTTGAACGGTCAACTTTTTAAGGATACAGAAATTGCCATAGGTTGCTTTTTTTGTTGTCGATATATCCTTGGGAACGGTACCTTTACAATTATTCCTTTACAAATTTGCTGTTATAACTTTTTAAAGCTGCTATTTGGAGGACTTATATCATATTTTACTTCCGCGTTTATCGTGTATCCATCCAATGCCAAGTTTAAATTCAGAAATGCTATTTTTACACCAGAAATTTGTAATACATGTTCCATATCTTCAGTAAGAAAAAGTTCTTGGTAGACCACTTGGAAAACTTTATCGATATACACAACCATATTCTGCCCGGTATCGATGACGGCGCAAAAACCGTTCAGGACTCCATAGGATTAATCAATGGTTTTTCCGAGTTTGGTATACGTAGCTTTATCGCAACGCCGCATATTATGCACAATTACTATCCCAATACCCCTGAAACTATAGAAAATTCGTTGCTGGCGCTAAAAAACGAACTGTTAAAAAATGAAATGACACATATTTCCATAGAAGCTGCTGCGGAACATATGATAGATGACAACTTTGAAGCCATGTTGGAGGCCAAAACATGCATGCCATTAAGAAAGGAGTA
>JBCBZE010000226.1:0-5793 GCA_039815505.1 Bacteroidota bacterium
CTGGGGAAACAAGTTCAAATTCGCTGATGGCTTCTACCGTATTACTGAAGCTATCCCCTGTTTTTAATCGCATTACACTAAAGATGTCCCTAATGGATTCGTTTGGATTCATAAGGGAATCCCCGGTGGTTTCGTTGAACAGCATGGCCGATACCCGCCCTGTAATCCATAGGGTGTCGGTAACATTAAAATTGGACTCCTCCGGCACGGTTACCTTAAATAGTCCCCTGGTGGTAATGTCTTGTTCCTCTTCCCGTTCACATAAAACGGACATAAATAAATGGGAAGCCACTACTAGAAGCACGGTTATTCTACTACTTTTTTTCATTTTTTTCAGCGTATTGCACTAAAACAATATAAAGCTATCGTACCCTACCCATAATACGTTATGAAATGGTTATGGTATCGTTAATTGCATGTTTGTCCGGGATTTTGGATAGGAAGCATGGGAACTATCGGTATTACGCTTTATAATCTTATCCAATGGCCGGCTTTTTTAGTCTTTTTCTGTTGAGAACAAGGGTTTGTTGTTCACTTCGCCTTTTGCAAACCATGAAATGGTATGGTTTTGGGGTCTCCTTTTAATGATCGCATGGTTTTTTCTGTCGTACCAAACAGCGTCAAATTCACCTTTTGTGGTAATAACGACTCGCCACTCCTGATTTAATAGGGTACTGTCCGCATAGTTTGCACTTAACGTATTCCAATCGGTTTTTGACAAGACCTGCGGATTTAAATGAGCCACAACTTCTGTTTCATCCAAAACAGCGATCCAGATGGGTTCGGATAAATGCTCAATACTATGGGTATCGCCTTTTGCTCCCCAACCAATCTTAATTTCAGCCCCTCCTCGGATATGTTTTATCAATTCTTCTTTACTTCCCTTAAGTATATTTCCTTCCTTGTTATTCTTGTAAACAATTTGATAATGGGAGTTTTTAGTTTCTGATTTACAGGAAATTAGAAGGGGAATAATTAATATGAGGAATAATCTATAGTTCATTTTCGATATGTTTTGTTAGCTACCTTGTGCAAGATAGCAGTTGATTTTACGATGCCCCCTAATCATTTTAAACACATATAATAATGTTGAAAACTACCTGGTTCAAATACGAAAGCCGTTATTTTTTATGAATTAAAGGTATTTATATTTTCTAACGAAGTTTCATATTCCTCGGGGATATTCAAAATTTTTCCAAAATCCGAATGTGCTATATAGGTAAAAATAGTTATACCGATCCACGATAGAGGTAGGGAGGGAGCAAACAACCATCATTCCCCGTTGTAAAGGATTTGACCAGGTTAAGGCGTTGCCGGGAACACCACAACTTCATTATACCTTGTGAATATGGGTTATCACGGTTAAAATGTACCGGGTATTTATGTTCTGCTTCTAACCTTAAATTGCCTTTTACGATGATGATTGGAATATTCTTCGCGCGCTTAATGGGATTTAATTTACTGCCAACGGTTTCCAATAAAGGGGAATTGTCCGGTGTTTTCGACTAACCAGGCTTAAGCGGCCATGAAAAGGGAATCCTTGCATTTTTGAGTGCGACACTAAATTGGTCGAAGTGCGATAAATTGGGTCGTTTATCGTTTCAAAATAGTAAATTAAGGCTATACATTATAGCCCCTATTGTATCTCCGTTTTTTTCTTTTTTTGAGTATAAATTTTATTCCAAAATAGATACCAAAAATAATACTCAAAATGATAAGCCCTATGATTACATAGAGTTTTGTTAAATCGGGTCCGGTAAGTAAATAAAAGGCCAATTCATTTCCTAATTGCTCGCCATATTCGGAATTAGTGAATAAAACAAAACCCCATTTTTTATGTGGATCTAGGGTAAAAAAGGATGTAAAACCATAATTATTTCCACCGTGTAAGTAGATATTGGTCAAGGGAAGACGCGGTTTAAAGAACCCTAGTGTATAATCTACCTTGACACCATCAAATTCATCAACGTACGAATGAACGTTATACAATTCATCAAAACTTCTTTGCTCTAATCCTTGGTTTTCCATCAGGGCTATCAACCATTTGGAAAAATCCAAAGGTTCGGAATGTATGGAGGCCGGTGCCCGAAATTGATACCTAAATAAACTATCTACGTCTCTTTCAGGACCTATCCATTCGCCGTTTTCATCATAAGGCTCTGCTTTATGCCGCTTACTATAATCATCTTGAATGAAGACCGTGTGTTCCATTCCCAATGGTATTGCAACTTTGGATTGGAATGCTTTTTCTAGGCCTTCCCAATCGGTTTGTTCTATATGTTTAAGGACTTTTGCAAGATATTGGTAACCTTCCCCGGAATATGAATAATCCGTCCCAGGTTCAAATTGAATAAACAGCTTGTTTTCAGGGCCGTCGCTTCGCCAATTGGGAAATCCCGTTCGATGACTTAAGACCATTCGGGCGGTTATTTTCTTATATCTATCATCATGGGCAATATCGGGATAGGGCAAATAACGATATAAAGGTACATCCAAATCTATTTTACCTTCTTCCACATACTTCATTACAAAATATGCGAAAACCGGTTTTGAAAGCGATGCGGCCTCAAAAATCGTCTGTTGCGTAACCTTAATACTGTCGTTGAGATTGGCATAACCAAATGTCTTATGATGAACAATTTTTCCATTATTTATAAAAGCGATTGACATGCCTGGAATATTTAGTTGTTCCATTTGATTTTCCAGATGTCTATCGACCACCTTTTTTTCTATACCAAAACCAATATAACTATCAATATGGTCCTCAGTTTGCGAACAGCTTGCAAACAAACCTATAACTAGTAGAATCGATACTATTCTTTTTAAGGTCATTGAAGTGTATTTTAAATGGGGCATAACCTAGTATATAAACACTTTAGCATCTATTTTCTTTACTTGAATGCCCCAAGTGTCTTTCAAATATAAGAGATCATTTCCCCTTTGTACGGCCCTTAATGCTTTAACGATGTCAACAACATGGGATCAACAAACACCTTCAAAATACGTATGCGCCATTCCCAACTCTGTAATAACCTCCTTGCATTATTATGAATCTTCCAATTATAGGGGCTACTATTGCGAATTCTTTACTACGTATTTATACGTAATTTTATATTTTGGTGCTTGTTAAAGTGCCCCTAGAACTATGCAGAAAAAAAACAGTCATAACACCATTTGCTCCTACTGCGGCGTAGGTTGCGGTATCACCGTTACCAAGGATGCCAAGGGCACCTTATCCGTAGAAGGGGATGCCGATTACCCCGTAAATAAGGGTATGCTCTGCTCCAAAGGCAAAAACCTCAACTATGTGGCACAGGACACTACCGATCGCATTTTATACCCTGAAATGCGATGGAGCCGTAGCCATCCCTTACAACGGGTATCTTGGGATACCGCCCTGGACCGTGCCGCGGCCGTGTTTCGCAGCATTATAGACAAACATGGACCGGACAGCGTGGGCTTTTACGTCTCTGGCCAATGCCTTACCGAAGAGTATTACTTGGCCAATAAGATAACCAAAGGATTTATCGGTACCAATAATATAGATACCAATTCCCGCCTCTGTATGAGTTCTGCCGTGGTGGGCTATAAAAAAACGGTGGGGGAAGATTCGGTCCCCATTGCTTATGAGGATATAGAACTGGCCGATTGTTTCCTCATTGCGGGCGCCAACCCCGCTTGGTGCCATCCCATCCTCTTTCGGCGCTTGGAAAAACATAAGGAAAACAATCCCAACGTTAAAGTGATCGTGGTAGATCCCCGTAAGACACAGAGCTGTGCCGCGGCAGACCTACACCTGCAAATCCTTCCGGGTACGGATGTTATCCTTTTTAATGCCATTGCCCGTTGGCTGATAGAGCGCAAAAAAATAGACCGTAGTTTTATTAAGAAACACACGGTTAATTTTGAGGCCTGTAAGCAGACTGCCTTTGAGCTTACTATTGGGCAAGCGGCCGATAAATGCGGCATTAACCCGGAGGAGATCCGTAGGGCGGCCAAATATATTGGGGAAGCCAGTGGCTTTATCAGTATGTGGACCATGGGTTTGAACCAGAGTGTCATCGGGGTGGATAAGAATGTATCCCTATTGAATTTATCGCTCCTTACCGGGCATATCGGTAAACCAGGTTCCGGCCCCTTTTCATTGACCGGGCAACCCAATGCCATGGGCGGACGGGAAGTGGGCGGAATGGCCAACCTATTGGCCGCGCATCGGGATTTGGGCAATCCCGCACATCGCAAAGAGGTATCCGAATTTTGGGGCGGTACCGAAATAGGGGCGAAACCCGGACTTACCGCCACCGAGATGTTCAACGCCCTGGAAGGTGGCAAACTAAAGGCTATTTGGATTATTTGTACCAATCCCGTGGTGAGTATGCCCAATGTCCTTAAAGTAGAAAAGGCCCTGAAAAAGGCGAGCTTTGTAGTAGTACAAGATATCTCGCATAAAGCGGAAACCACCCAGTTTGCAGATTTGCTCTTACCCGCTGCCGCTTGGTTGGAGAAGGAGGGTACCATGACCAATTCCGAGCGTCGTATCAGCTATTTGCCCAAGGTCATAGACGCACCGGCAGAGGCTCGCCCCGATGCGGAAATCCTTTGGCAGTTTGCACAGAAAATGGGCTTTGACGGCTTTGACTATAACAATGCTAGCGAGGTATATGACGAATACTGCCTTATGACCAAGGGCACGCAGATCGATATTTCCGGTCTTTCTTATGAGCGACTGCGGAACGAGGGCAGTTTTCAATGGCCGGTACCCCATAAGACCCATATGGGCACGCCCCGGCTGTTTCAAGATAAAATTTTTCATACGCACGACCAAAAGGCGCATTTCAACGCACCCCAATACCTCTATAACCGATCGGAGCAGACCGATGTGGATTTCCCCCTGATCTTAAATACGGGCCGAGTACGGGATCAATGGCATACACGTACCAAAACGGGCAAGGTAAAACGTTTACTGACCCATATTCCAAGTCCTTCCCTGGAAATGAACAAAGTAGATGCCTACCTTCGGGGGCTAAAGGATGGTGATATTGCCGTGGTACAAAGTCGCCGGGGACGGGTGCAGGTAAAAGTCCACATCAATTACGATATCAGGGAAAAGGTAGTTTTTCTACCTATGCACTGGGGCAAGATATTGAACAACGATTTCAGTAGGGCCAATAACCTTACCAACGATTTGGTGGACCCTGTTTCCAAAGAGCCCGATTTTAAATACTGTGCTGTACAGGTAGAAAAATACGTAAAACCAAAACAAAAAATTGTGGTCATTGGTGCCGGGGCCGCGGCCTACAGATTTATTCAAAGCTATCGCGAACACAATGAAGAAGATGAGTTGCATGTTTTTTCCAAAGAGGCCTACCCCTTTTACAATAGGGTTTTACTACCGGAATATGTGAGCGAGGAACTGTCATGGGAGGCCTTGGAGAAATTGAAGAAAGGGGAGCTCAACAAATTAAATGTGGCCCTCTATGCCACCAACGGCATACAAGGGATAAATGCCGAAAAGAAGGTGGTAACGGACGATTTTGGTAAGACCCATTCCTATGACCTTCTCATAATGGCCACAGGAAGTAGGGCCTTTGTACCCACCGATGTACGGATGGATATGCCCGGAAGGTTCACCATGCGGGAGCGGGGCGATGCAGACCGATTGAAGCAGTATTTAAACGCAACGGGCCTACCAGCCACCGAACAGCATGTGGTCATCGTTGGGGGCGGACTTCTGGGACTGGAACTGGCAGCTGCCCTAAAAAAAATAGATATCAACATCAGTATTATCCAAAG
>JBCBZE010000127.1:0-8693 GCA_039815505.1 Bacteroidota bacterium
CGATACAGAAAGAATAGTCCGATCAAGGAGAGGGCCAAAACAGATCCTCCTGCCATAAACAGGTTACGCTGATTGGTTTTTTGCTGTTGTGACAAGTCGTTTTCAGCGGATAAAAGCTTGATCTGTTGTTCTTTTTGTTCAGCTTGGTATTTTTCTTCAAGCTCCTTTGTCTGTTCAAACTTTTCCCTTAAAGCTATAGTATCCTTGAATCGTTGATGGGCCTGCAGGTAGTAAAACGCAGAATCATATTTTTTCAGACCTTTATATGCACCCGCCAAATCAGCCAATAAAGTTCCTGTTTCGACCGTGATATTAATTTCACGGTTAAGCCTTCTTGCTTTTTGCAAATTATCCACGGCGAAACGATATTTCCCCAGTTTGGCCTGGGTACGGCCAGCAGCCTTATGGGTGCTGGCCAGCACGGTCATATCTTTTGAATTCTTGGCATTGGTAAGAGCGGAGATATAAGCACTTTCCGCTGCGTTAAAATCTTCCAACTGTGTATATGATTCTCCGAGAACAATATGAATATTGGCCAGAGCGGATTGGTCACCAATCTTGGTATAAAATGCTTTTACAGGCTGCAAAAGTGCAATACATTTTTCATGATTGTCCTTGTATCCTTCGATTTCGGCCAATTTCTGATCCGCATGAAACATGCCCTCTTCCATTTTCAGTATTTTGTAAAATTCCTTACCTTTTTCAAAATATGTTTTGGCCTTTTCATAGTTTTCGAATTGGACAAAAATATTTCCAATGTTGATAGCCGCTGCCGCCGACATAGAATTCGAAATAGGATTTTTAGAAGTAATAGAATCCACTTTTAAGTAATTTTCCAAAGCTTGGTCAAACTTGTTCTGATAATAAAAAACGTTGCCCAATTGACCATAGTTTCCCATGATCGCCCTCCAGTCACCGCTTTGAATAGCAAGTTTGATCGCTTTACGGGTCACTACTTCAGAGCTGTCATATCTACCCAATTTATTGTATAACGCCGCTATACGTTGCATTTGGCTACTGATCTTGGCCGTGTCTTTCATAGCCTCGGCATATTCGATCGACTTGTTAACAGCCACCAAAGCGCTGTCATATTCCGATTTGGACCAGTGTAAATAGGATTTGTACATATAGGCATTGTAGTATCCCAAATCGAAATTAGATTGTTTTGAGATAGCAAACATTAGGTCATTGTAATACTTTGAAGAATCCGGTTTGGAATAGAGATAGTTGTAGGTAAGGAATGTTAGGGCTTTTATTCGTAAAGAGTCGCTTGCCGAGCTTTTGACTACATTTTGCAGAGAATCCACATTAGAGCGGTTTTGGGCAAAAGCCCAAGAACCCACACAAAGGATGAACAACAGTAAATATCTTCTCATAACTAACGATCGGAATGGTTGGTCACAATAATATTGAAAATATGGCGCCCAGGATATAAATCATGTATCTTTTAAAGTTACATAATTTATAAAAACAAGTAATATCATGGACATGTTTTGGTTTAAGAATAATGGAACAGGGGATAGTAAACCTAGCAGGTTCAGACCATTTTTTGCCCTGAACCGTTCTATTAATATATGTTAAATTACATTTTGGGAAGAGATTTATTTCCTATCTTTAAGAAAGGCAGTTGTTTAAAAACAAGTGAGTTGCGAATAAAATTTAAACATATTTTGATATGGTTTTTCCTGTGTATCCCCCTTTTGGGAATAGCACAAGGTTTTGGTATTCCCGAAGGAAAAAAATACGAGAAAGTTAAATTTAAGTTGGTCAATAATCTTATTGTTATTCCGATGGAGGTCAACGGGGCCAAGCTTTCCTTTATCTTGGATTCGGGGGTAAGCAAACCCATTCTTTTTAATATATCGAATCAGGATTCCATTCAGATCAACAAAGTCTCCGAAATCACTATTAAAGGCCTTGGGGATGGCGAACCCATAAAGGCATTAAGTTCTGAAGAGAACTTTTTTAAGTTGGGGAATATCAAGAATTACAATCAGTTACTTTATGTGGTTTTGGATAAGAACCTTAATTTTTCCCCCACTTTGGGCATTCCGATCCACGGCATTATTGGCTACGATCTTTTCCGGGATTTTATTGTGGACGTAAATTATGCTACAAAGACCATTAAATTTCATGATCCGGAGCACTATTCGTTTCAACCGCACAAGCGAAGCGAAACTTTTCCGCTTACCATTATAAAGAACAAAGCGTATATCGATGGAAAAGTATTTTTAAAGGATGAAAAGGACGTACCTGTGAAATTGTTGGTAGATACCGGTAGTAGCGACGCCATTTGGCTTTTTCAAAATGAGGAAAAAGGGCTTGGCATTCCTGAAAAGAATTATGCCGATTATTTAGGAAAAGGTTTAAGCGGAAACATCTTTGGCAAACGAACAAAGGTGAATAGTATGAGCATTGGAAGCTTTTCATTACGCAATGCGAAAGCGGCCTTTCCGGATATGCACACTTTTAGCGCCATTAAGGATATTGGTAACAGAAACGGTAGCGTAGGAGGGGAGGTCCTTAAACGCTTCAATATTACCTTTGATTATCCAAACGATAGGATAACGTTACGGAAAAACGGGAATTTTAAGAAACCTTTCCATTACAATCTGAGTGGGATAGAATTACAGCATAATGGAGTGCGCTACATTGCGGAGAGCATCTCAAGAAACTCCGCGATACGAGATCAAAAATCATTTGGAAATGTTCAGATATTGTTGGAGAACAGAACGCGTTTAAGTTTGGTTCCTGAAATTATAGTCTCCGGGATTAGGGCAGGAAGCCCGGCGGATTTGGCAGGCCTTCAAGAAGGTGATATTATTTTGGCGGTAAATGGGAAACGTATATATAAATATAAACTGCAGGAAATTATTAAAATGCTGAACGATGAGGAGGGGAAACGTATCCGCGTTTTGATCGAACGCTATAATACCGACATGCTCTTTACCTTTGTTCTTAAAAAACTCTTCTAAACAAAAAACCCGGCGATAAGCGCCGGGTTTTTTGTTTCTATTTTAATGTGTCTACTTGGTGCCCTCCGCTTTTACCTCTCCTTTTATTTTTAAAACTTTGGTGGGCGTATCCGCATTGGAGATAACCGTTATGGCCTTTCTGATGGGGCCAACTCTCTTAGTGTCATATTTTACCTGTATTTCACCGGTATTTCCTGGTAAAATGGGATCTTCGGGTTTTTTGGGAATGGTGCATCCACAACTAGAGCTTACTTTACTTATGATCAAAGGAGCATCACCGGTATTGGTAAATTCAAATACGCGGACACCATCACTTCCTTTGATGATCTCACCATAATCCACGGTTTCCGTTTTAAATTCGATCTTTGCGGTCTTATCCTGAGCTTTTACGCTAAGGGCAAGTAGGCCAACAAATGCTATTAATAGTACTTTTTTCATCATTTCTAGTTTTGGGTGAATTTCAAATGTAAATGTTTTTAATGAACCTCCAAAATTCTTTTGTTATCTGATAACGTTACTTATTTTTGTTTCGTATTTTAAATTGGGCAAAAAACCCATTAGTAATTAACTTTTAACATATCCGATAGGTCATTTTGTTGACCTATCGTCGTAGCTTGTCCAAAAACTGTTCCAAAAACATGGATATTCCATCTAAATATGAGCCTCAAAAGGTAGAAAGCCACTGGTACGACTACTGGTTAGCGCATAATTATTTTCACTCCGTTCCTGATGAAAGGGAACCCTATACCATTGTAATTCCCCCGCCCAACGTTACCGGAGTACTGCATATGGGGCATATGTTGAACAATACCATACAAGATGTTTTGATCCGTAGGGCCCGTCTTATGGGCAAGAACGCTTGTTGGGTGCCTGGAATGGATCATGCTTCCATAGCTACCGAGGCCAAGGTAGTGGCCAAATTAAGGGAAGAAGGAATTTCAAAATCCGACCTTACCAGGGAGGAGTTTTTAGAACATGCTTGGGATTGGACGAACACCTATGGCGGTGTAATTTTGGAACAGCTCAAAAAATTAGGTTGCTCCTGTGATTGGGAACGTATTGCCTTTACCATGGATGACAATATGTCTGCCTCGGTCGTCAAGATTTTCGTGGATTTATTCAATAAAGGCCTAATTTACAGAGGGTACCGAATGGTAAATTGGGACCCAGAGGCAAAAACCACCTTGTCCGATGAAGAGGTGATTTATGAAGAAAAACAGGGCTTGCTGTACTATCTGGCGTATAAAATTGAAGGATCTGATGAAACGGTTACGATTGCTACCACTAGGCCAGAGACCATCTTGGGCGATACCGCTATCTGTATCAACCCAAATGATGAACGTTATGCCCATTTGAAAGGGAAAAAGGCCATTGTACCCATATGTAATCGTATAATTCCCATTATAGCCGATGATTATGTGGATATGGAGTTTGGTACTGGTTGCTTAAAAGTAACCCCTGCCCATGATATCAACGATAAAGCGTTGGGAGAGAAGCACAAACTGGAAACTATTGATATTTTTAATGAGGATGCCAGTCTTAATAGCTATGGGCTGCATTATGAAGGTAAAGACCGTTTTGTAGTTCGCAAAGAAATTTCCAAAGAATTGGAGACTGGTGGATTCCTGGTCAAAACCGAACAGTATATCAACAAAGTGGGGACATCTGAACGCACCAAGGCGATTATAGAACCCCGTCTGTCCGATCAGTGGTTCCTAAGTATGGAAGAATTGGTAAAACCCGCGCTTAAAGCCGTCTTGGAAACTAATGAAGTAAAACTATACCCTAAGAAGTTCGAAAATACATACCGCCATTGGATGGAAAACATCCGTGACTGGAATATCTCCCGTCAGTTATGGTGGGGACAACAGATTCCTGCGTATTATTATGGGGACGGACAAAATGATTTTGTAGTCGCCGAAACAAAAGAAGAAGCCTTGGAATTGGCAAAATCCAAGTCCCAAAATCCAAATCTTACGATAGAAGGTTTAAGACAGGACGAAGATGCCTTGGATACCTGGTTCTCTTCTTGGTTATGGCCCATAAGTGTTTTTAACGGTGTTTTGGAACCGGATAATGCAGAAGTGAATTACTATTATCCTACGAATGATTTGGTCACTGGTCCGGATATTCTGTTTTTTTGGGTAGCACGTATGATTATTGCCGGATATGAATATAAGGATGAGCGACCTTTTGAAAATGTATATCTCACAGGTTTAGTACGGGACAAACAACGACGAAAAATGTCCAAATCCCTAGGCAATTCCCCGGACGCCCTTACATTGATGGAAACCTATGGGGCTGATGGTGTTCGCGTTGGCTTATTATTAAGTTCCGCCGCTGGAAACGACCTTATGTTCGACGAGGATCTATGCCAACAAGGGAAAAACTTTGCGAATAAGATATGGAACGGTTTCCGACTGCTGAAAGGGTGGGAGGTAGCCGATTTGCCTCAACCCGAAGCCTCTAGGATAGCTATGGATTGGTACGCGGCCAAGTTCAACAAAACCTTGTTGGAAATTGAAGATCATTTTAGCAAATACCGTATTTCCGATGCCCTAATGGCCATTTATAAATTGGTCTGGGACGATTATAGCTCTTGGTTGTTAGAGATTATAAAACCGGCCTATCAACAACCTATCGATCAAACCACTTTTGAAGCGGTCATCCATATCTTTGAACAAAACCTAAAATTGCTCCATCCGTTTATGCCGTTTTTAACGGAAGAGGTATGGCAACATATCGCGGAACGCTCGCCGGACGAGGCTTTAGTGATCGCTCAATGGCCCAGGGTTGAAAAAACGGATGATGCCTTGATCAAAGCCTTTGACTTTGCATCCGATGTTGTTTCGGGAATTCGTACCATTCGGAAAGAAAAAAATATTCCAATAAAAGAAAGCCTGGAGTTGTCCGTGCTTAATAGGGAACGGATTGCTACAGATTGGGATCAGGTTATTGCTAAGCTTACCAATACCTCCACTATTTCCTATGTGGACACCACAGTGGAAGGGGCTTTATCCTTTAGGGTAGGGAGCAATGAATATTTTATTCCTATCCGTGGTGCCGTGGATGTGGAAGCAGAGATCAAGAAAATACAGGAAGAGCTTAGCTATACCAAAGGATTTTTACAATCCGTTCAAAAGAAACTTTCTAACGAACGTTTTGTCAACAATGCACCTGAACAAGTAGTTGCCATAGAAAAAAAGAAAGCTGCCGATGCCGAATCCAAGATCGAGACCTTGGAAAAGAGTTTGGCAAGTCTAGGGTAAGAAATATGTATTGGGCATAGGATAAAAATAATGCAGATACATGGGTTTTGTTACAAACCAAACCTATAGGTCTGTATGTTATATCTGTGCGAACAGCTTGGCAAAAAGTAAAATTATACCTAAAATGTTTAGACTACTTTCATTCATATCGGTCCTTTTTATCAGTACTTCCTTGGTGTCGCAAAATCGTTTTCAAAACACCTATAATGACCATAATCGATCGTCTAAAAATCATATGCGAATCGATTTTAATGACGAAAATGGCAATACAGGGTTTATGCCTATTTCTATAATCAAAGGTAAGACCAATGGACCTGTGTTTACCATCATTGCCGGCGTTCATGGCTATGAATATCCACCTATCATGGCCGTACAAAAAATATTGACGGAAATCGATCCTGAACAACTTAAGGGAACTTTGATCGTAATTCCAATTGCCAATACGGCCTCATTTTTTAATCGTACACCTTTTATCAATCCCCAAGATCAAAAAAACCTGAACAATGCCTTTCCGGGAAAGGCGGATGGCAGTATTACGGAACAATTGGCACATTTTATTACTACAAACGTTATTCCCGTAAGTGATGTTTTACTCGATGTTCATGGTGGTGATGCCTGCGAAGATCTGATTCCTTTTGTATGTTATTACAATAACGTCCAAAACCCGGATAAAACGGCATTGGCCAAAAAACTTTCCGAGAACAGTGGATTTCAATTTGTGGTTTCCTATCCATACACCATTTCGGATACGGAACCAGCAAAGTATACCTTTAAACAAGCCGTTCAAGATGGGAAAACGGCCTTGAGTATTGAATGTGGTAAATTGGGGAATGTTCAACAAGAAAACGTACATTTAATTAAGAAGGGGGTATACAATATGCTTGCTACAATGGGGATGTACGCCAATGGTGGTGATCCCCATTCAAATATAATCTATCGTAATAATCAAACCTATATCAATGCCAATGTTCAAGGAATTTTCTACAGTGAATTAAAAGCCGGGGATACGGTCAAAAAAGACGATATTGTTGGTTATACCACGGATGAATTCGGAACTGTGTTAGAGCAGTATAAAGCCACAAAAGATGGGGTTGTTTTATATAAGCTGGCAACACCACCCATCAACATTGACGATACGGTTATGTGTATTAGCTCGTTGGATGATAAAGAAAAATAAGGCCGTATTGTTATAGGTAGTTATTTACTGTACAAACGCTGGTGAACGGAAAGATTATACTAAATTAAAATTGCAACAATGGAGAAAAGAATGGCGCTTCTGGTAATAGATATGCAGAAAGGTTCTTTTACTGCCAAGACCCCGCGCTTTGACACCAAAGGAGTTGTGAATAGAATAAATAGACTAGCTGATAGATTTCGAGAAGCGAAATCCCCTGTTTTTTTTATACAGCACAATGGGGATGGCACCGGTGAATTCGAAAAAAATACGTGGGAATGGGAATTATTGGATCAGCTTACACTGGAGCCGGTGGATATCCGATTGGATAAGTATGCAAATGATGTTTTCTACAGATCCAGCCTTCAGGCCCAATTAACAAAAATGAATATTCAAGAACTTGTTGTAATGGGTTGCGCAACCGACTTTTGCGTGGCGTCCACCGTGCAATCCGCTTTAACCAAGGATTATGAGGTAACCGTTGTCTCGGACGGACACACAACGGCCGAAAGACCTCATTTAAGTGCCGAGAAGGTAATTGAGCACTATAATTGGGTATGGCAGCATATGATTCCGACACAAGGAAAAATAAAGGTGGAAAGCTATGACCATATCATGAAAATGTTTACTGGTAAAATTTATAATTAGGTGTGCTATCGATTTTAGAAAAATTGTTTACCCATGTATTGGCAAAGAGATACTTTAAAAAGTGCTATAAAGCGTAGTGACTATGGCCTCCTTATCACCATTTACGGCAACGGATACCAGTTGCTTTTCCTCTTTTGCCTTAAAATTAAAAGGTGGTGCCAATAGGTTTAATCCACTTTGTTTTTTCAATCGAATTCCTTGCCCTGAAACGATGTCTTTATTGGGTATAAATTGGCCTTGAGGTACATGTTCCGTAACAATTACATATGTATAGTCAATTAACTTGCTTGCAATTTGCTGTACTTCGGTATTGGATAAATGTTGGAGGACCTGTCTTAAGATGGCACAATCCCCAGAGGGTAAATCATCCACAGCGATATCCAAGCAATGGAACTCCAAGTTTTCAGCTTTGAATTTTTCTTGGTTATATGCGATGAGGTCCGAGACAATATCCACGGCAATATATCTCCGGGTGTGGCGTACCAACTCTTTTCCCACATTAAAATCCCCACAGCCTAAATCGCATACTATAAGAGGGTGTTTAAAAGAGGTTAAAAACGATAGTAACGCATCTATATACGGATTTACAATCCTAGCATCATGTGACCCTATCCCGGAATAAAACTC
>JBCBZE010000151.1:0-8016 GCA_039815505.1 Bacteroidota bacterium
CCAGAAATTCCATTCAAATGGAAATCGGGGAATTGAACGGTATCTGTGAATTGGCAAGGAAACACAAAATGGCCGTTTATTTAGGAGTCATGGAGCGGGCCAAGAACAGGGGAGGGCACAGTCTATATTGCTCCTTGGTTTATATTAACGAAAAAGGGGAAATAAAATCAATCCATAGAAAGTTACAACCTACTTATGATGAAAGATTAACATGGGCTCCAGGTGACGGCAATGGCCTACAAGTACATCCATTAAAACAATTTACACTGGGAGGTCTCAATTGTTGGGAAAACTGGATGCCACTACCTAGAACCGCGCTTTATGGACAAGGCGAAAACCTACATATCGCCGTATGGCCGGGCAATGATCACAATACCAAGGATATTACCAGGTTTATAGCTCGTGAATCCAGAAGTTTTGTAGTTTCCGTATCCTCTTTGATGAGGAAAGAAGATTTTCCAAAAACCACCCCTCATTTAGATGAAATATTGGACAAAGCCCCTGATATCATGGCAAATGGAGGTTCTTGCATTGCAGGACCTGATGGGGCATGGATCGTGGAGCCCATAATGCATGAGGAAGGTTTAATATACCAAACCTTGGATTTTAACAGGGTATATGAAGAACGCCAGAATTTTGATCCTGTTGGGCACTATTCCCGCCCGGATGTAACCAAACTTACCGTAAATAGGGAACGGCAATCCACCATAGAATTTGAAGATTAATATTTATACGTCATTCCTATGATGACAGAAATCCATTTGCATACCTTTGCCGAAAATAGTGAGCATGGGTAGGTCAGATTATAAAAAAGATAGAAAGGGGTCAACAAGACCTGAAGGAAATTTTAGAAAAAATAACAAACCTAAACGTAATGCCGCTTCGCAAAAAAAAACGCATTCAAAGCAACCCTCCGATCCCGATCTAATACGTCTTAATAGATATATAGCGAACTCTGGCGTTTGCTCCCGTAGGGATGCAGATATCTATATTGCTGCCGGGAACGTTACGGTAAACGGTAAACCGGTCACGGAGATGGGGTATAAAGTGAGACTTACCGATATTGTGAAGTTTGACGGGAGATTACTGAACCCCGAGGAAAAGTCGTATGTTCTCTTAAATAAACCCAAGGAGTTCGAGATCGTTACCAATGACGCAAAAGGCAGAAGAACTGCCAATCAACTAATTCTTAACGCATCCAAGGCCAAATTATCTCCGGTAGGGAAAATGGACAAAAACAGTACGGGGTTGATAGTGTTTACCAATGATGGGGATTTTGCAAAAAGTTTGACCCATTCCAAAAATGGTCTAAGAAAAATCTATCATGTAGAATTGAATAGGGCATTAAGACAAGCCGATTTAAAAAAAATCCAGGATACCCTTACTTTGGAAGATGGTCCCGTTAAAGTACACGATATAAGTTATATAGAGAACGCTCCTAAAAAAGAAGTGGGCATCGAAATTAAAAGCAACCGTAACAGGGTGGTACGAAGAATTTTTGAACACCTGGAATACGAGGTGGTAAAATTGGACCGTGTGGTGTATGGCGGACTCACCAAAAAAGATTTACCCCGTGGTCATTGGCGCCATTTAACAAAACAGGAGCTGATCAATTTTGGGATGACAAAATAAAGCAATGTCTACATTTCTAGGATTGGTTTTACTTAGCTTCCCTCTTTTTATTACATTTGAAAGGAACCAAATGACCGCATGGATGCGCAAGCTAAAAATGAAATGGAATTCAGAACGAATCCTTAGTTTATCCGCTATGGGCATTAGCTTTATAACGCTCATTATTTTTATCTATCAGACCAATCTGATGAGCAGACAAAACTACCTCTCCATTCTTCCTTATGTGTCAATTTCCACTACTGAGAATAGAGCCGAACATACTTTTGAGCTAAATTTGGAAAACTACGGGGTTGGTCCGGCAATTATTGAGTCAGTTACCATGCTATATGACAATAAAAGGTATGATTTAGAGGACTATGATAATGAAATCTATAAGTTTTTGGTGTCGAAAGCACCGGAATTGGACAGTTTAAAAAGTGTGTCCTCCTCCACTTTGAATAAAGGTATGGCCTTGCCCGTAAATATAACCTATAATGCATTGGCCATTATAAAATCTCCATCGGACTACACATTAATTACAACGCGTCTTGATAGTTTGGTTAAAAAAGGTCTGGATTACGAGCTTATATATAGATCCATTCAAAACGAACGTTGGTCGATAAACAATGATGCTCAGGGGCCAAGGAAATTGGATTGAAATAGGTAACGATGAGGTTTGTTTTTTGGCATTGGGAATCAACCCTTGCTTTAGGTTCGTGAAACTGATTTTTGTAATTCTTTACAGAAAGTATCTATACGCGATTTGGTGATGTGTTGCATCACTACTACGTGCGCTATATCTCCCTCTGTAGCTAATTGGTACTTACTAACAATAGTTTTATGGGGTTTTTTAAAGGTCACGATAATCTGATTGGGGAAATATGCAACATTTGGATACTTCATCCCTTTTAGTTTTTCACATAGATATTGCGCATTTTCTATACATTGTTTTCCCTCTTTTCTAAAGCCTTTAACGCCTTTTTTTCTAAAAATATACCATAGGTTCAACGCTAAGAACCCATTTCTAGAACCGCTAATGGTGGTATCCTGTGTGCCGACATAGGGCACCCATTGATCCCCAAATGCAATTTCATGAACAGTTTTTTTGGTTAAAACGATACCGCAAGGGTGAATGGCACCAGGAAATTTGTGGCCGGAAATGGCAATACTGCTCAACCCATTTTTAAAGAGATGCTCCGCCTTATCCAAAAAAGGGTAAATAAATCCCATTAAAGCGGCATCGGCGTGGATAGATATGCGATCTCTAGCGATGCCAAGACCGTCAATGATAGCATTGATTTCCTCTAAACTATCCATGGCCCCGGTCATAGTGGTGCCAATGTTCAGATTAATGATAATACCCTGTTTGGTGCCAATTGTACCGAGCTGTTTCCTTAAATCTGAATAGTCCATCTCGCCAGAGGGTTGGGAGTTTATTTGGATGGCCGTTAACCCTAATAAGTGTGCATTTTTTGGAATGGAGTAATGACTGGAATCGGTAAATAAGAAAATAGGGGTTTTGTTATGCGCCAAAAAATAATCACGACTGGTGTACATACCATACAGGTTGCCTTCCGTTCCTCCACTGGTAATATAGCCCCAATAGTTTTTTTTAATACCATAAATATCCGCAACAAAATCCAGCGCTTCTTGTTCAAACTGCTTAGTGTGCATTTTTGCATTGCCATGTACCCATGGATCACCGGCGTTGTTTAAATGTAACTTGGCCAAACTACTTATACCCAATATGGATAGGTCATTGTTTTCCGGAACTTCCGGATATCCAAAATAAGTGGTAGAATTTTTAATTTGTTCCGCTAAAAAATAGGATAAGCGTATTTCAGTGTCCGCCAAACGCTCTATATCTTCGGATTTATCCATTGCTCCTTTCCATTATTTTTATAACAGAAAGGTAATGTTTTTGTTTAAAATATAACAAAATTGGCATAAGCTTTTAATTTCCCACATTAGTTTCATAAGAAATTAAATTTGGACGGGACATTCAATTTGTTTGTTCCATTTTCGCTCTAATCTCTTTCAAACATAAATTCCCAAGACTCCCCTTGTGGGTGTGTGCTATATCCTTTTTTGGTTTAAAATTTCCTGCTTGGATTTCCATACCCATTTTTTTATAGGCATCCCTAAAGGGCATGCCATTGGTAACCATTTCATTAAGGGTATCTACACTAAACAGATAATTATATTTTGAATCTTCCAGTATGTTGGGATTGACTTTGATTTCTTTTAAACTAAAGGTCAATATCTCCAAACAGGCTTTTAGATCCTGTATTGAAGGAACGATTACTTCCTTCACCAATTGCAAATCCCTATGGTATCCGCTAGGTAGATTATTGGTAATTAATATCAGCTGGTTGGGGACAGCTTGTATCTTATTGCATTTTGCCCTGATCAACTCGAACACATCCGGGTTTTTTTTATGTGGCATAATACTGCTGCCCGTAGTAAGCGCATCGGGAAAGGAAATGAAGTCAAAATTCTGACTCATGTACAAACAGATGTCCATCGCCATTTTGGAGAGGGTAGCGGCGATATTGCTTATTCCAAAAGCGGTGGCTTTTTCGACTTTCCCCCTGCTCATTTGAGCTGCAACAACATTGTATTTTAAAGTTTTAAACCCCATTTCACTTGTGGTGAAGTCCCTGTCAATGGGAAACGAACTTCCATAACCTGCGGCACTGCCCAAAGGGTTTTGATCTGCGGTTTTATAAGCTGCATTTATAAAGTACAGATCGTCTATTAAACTTTCCGCAAAGGCGGAAAACCATAATCCAAATGAGGAAGGCATAGCGATTTGAAGATGCGTATAGCCCGGTAATAAAACCGATTTGTATTTCTCGGCCAAATCCAATAATAGGTCAAATAGTGTTTTGGTCTGCTCCTTGATTTCGTTGAGCTCCTCTTTTAAATAGAGATGCATGGCAACAAGGATCTGGTCGTTTCTAGATCGCGCCGTATGTATCTTTTTTCCCGTATCACCCAATTTTTCAGTAAGCAAAAATTCTATTTTGGAATGCATATCCTCAAAAGAATCCTCTATGGTAAATATGCCCTTTTCCACATGATCGGCCATAGCATCCAGTTCCCTGACCAAATCATTGGTTTCGGTCTGTGTAATCATACCAATTTTCCCCAACATTTTTGCATGGGCCTTTGAGGCAATGACATCGTACTTTGCCAAGATCAAATCCAATTCCCGATCATTGCCCACCGTAAAATGGTCTATTTTTTTATCCGTGCTGAATCCTTTTTCCCAGAGTTTCATATGTTCAGTTATCAGTTATCAGTTATCAGTTATCAGTTATCAGTTATCAGTTATCAGTTATCAGTTATCAGTTATCAGTTATCAGTTATCAGTTATCAGTTATCAGTTATCAAGAAACTTTCCAAAATCTTAATATACAGATCTATGCCTTCCTTGATCTCGTTTACATAAATAAATTCATCGGCGGAATGGGAGCGTGTACTATCGCCAGGCCCCAGTTTAAGTGACTGGCAGCTTAAGGCCGCTTGATCGGATAGGGTAGGGGAGCCATAGGTGGTTCTTCCCAGTGCCATGCCGGACCGTACCAAGTCGTGATTTTTGTCTATTGCGGATGAATTTAAATGTAACGATCTTGGTTGTAGTTCACAGGGAGCTTCTTTTGCCAATATATCGGCAATTTCTTGATTGTTATAGCGGTCGTTTACCCTAACATCTATTACCAAATCGACCTCCGCAGGAACTACATTGTGCTGATTCCCGGCTTTTAGCTGGGTTACCGTAAGTTTTACGTCCCCTAGGACCTCTGATGTCTTATTGAATTGGTAGTCCTTAAACCACTGTAATACATTTATAGTATTATAGATGGCATTATTTGTATTGGGATGAGCGGCATGGGATGGAGTTCCCTTTACTTTTCCATCGAAGACCACTAATCCTTTTTCCGCAATGGCGAGATTCATCAAAGTAGGTTCCCCCACAATGGCAACATCAATTTTGGGCAGTATCCGCAACATACTATTTAGTCCATTGGGTCCTGAACTTTCCTCTTCCGCTGATGCCACGATAATAAGATTATGATTTAAATTCACTGCTTGATAGAAATGGGTAAAGGTAGCGATAAGGGATACCAAACACCCTCCGGCGTCATTGCTCCCCAGACCAAATAACTTACCTTTTTCTATGTGTGGGAGAAAAGGGTCTCTTGTATAGGCGGCGTTAGGTTTAACCGTATCGTGATGCGAGTTCAACAATAAGGTGGGCTTATTTTCATCAAAATGTTCGTTAAATGCATAGATGTTGTTTTTTTCTCTTTTATACGGGATATTATGGGAGGTAAACCATTCTGTAATGGCTAAAGCCGTTTGGTCCTCTTCGGAGGAAAAAGATGGAATGGAGATCAATTCTTTTAATAAACGTATGGCCTTTTCGGTGAGTAATTGCTGTTCTGTGTTCATAGGGTTATTGTTGTAAATTGGGATGATGTGGGGTGCATCATAGAAATATCTCCCATGCATACTTTAGCTACATTTTTATGTAATGCATGAAAACAGTTCTCCAGTTTGGGCAGCATACCATCCGTGATTATTTTTTTGTCCAAAAGCTCTTGGTACGTGTCCGTATTTAGATGTTGTACCAGCGAATCTTCATCTTCAATATTCATAAGCACCCCCTTTTTTTCAAAACAATAAAATAAAGTGGTTTCGTAAGTCGCACTCATGGCAATCGCAATTTCGGAAGCAATCGTATCCGCATTGGTATTTAATAATTGTCCTTTACCATCATGGGTCATAGCGCAGAACACGGGAACAAAACCACCTTCCAACAAGTACAAAATGGCTTTGTCGTTTGCAAGGTCCACATCACCGACAAAACCATAATCAAGCTCCTTTACAGGGCGTTTGTGGGCCATGATGGTGTTTCCATCCGCTCCGCTTAAACCAATGGCATTGCAATTTCTTGCTTGCAATTTGGCTACCATATTTTTGTTTACCAGACCCGCATATACCATGGTAATAACCTCTAGGCTTTTAGCATCGGTAATTCTTCTTCCGCCTATCAGCTTGGATTCCACCCCTAATTTTTCGGCCATCTTGGTTGCTGATTTCCCACCGCCATGCACTAAAATTTTTTGACCATCCAAGGCTGAAAATAAATGAATGAATGTGGATAACTCGGTTCTATTCTCTATGACATTGCCTCCAATTTTTACTATGGATAATTTTGGTTTCATAGGTGTTGTAACATCTTTTTTAACACAATTTGTGCGGCGTAGGTTCTATTGTCCGCTTGTTCAATGACCAAGGACCGATCACTATCCAGCACGGCATCTTCCACAACTACATTTCTTCTTACCGGTAAGCAATGCATGAATTTTGCATTTCCCAGCTTTTCTTTGGTCATCATCCAGTTGCTGTCTTGGTTTAAAATTTCCCCGTACATCGTATAACTGCTCCAATTTTTCACATAAACAAAATCTGCGTTTTCCAAAGCTTTCGTTTGATCATATTCAATGGTTATATCCTTGGTGATTTCCGGATTTAACTCATAACCCTTAGGGTGGGTAATGACCAGTTCCATATCTTGTAGTTGCATCATCTTGGTAAAGGAATTGGCTACGGCATGTGGAAGTGCCTTGGGATGTGGTGCCCATGAAAGCACTACTTTGGGTCTGGCTTTTTGGCAGTGCTCGGACAGGGTAATGGCATCGGCCAACGCTTGCAAGGGATGGCTTACGGAACTTTCCATATTTACAATGGGAACGCTTGCGTACTTTTTAAAACCATTGAGTACCAATTCTGCTTCATCTTTCTTTTTATCGGTCAGTGAGGCAAAGGCTCTTATGGCAACAATATCGCAATATTGTGAAACTACTTGGGCAGCTTCCCTAATGTGTTCGGATGTTCCTTGATTCATTATGGTGCCATCTTCAAATTCCAATGCCCACCCTTCATTGCCAAAGTTCATGACCATGACCTGCATACCTAAATTCATGGCTGCTTTTTGAGTGCTAAGCCTAGTTCTAAGGCTATTGTTGAAAAAAAGCAACCCAATGGTTCTATGCTTCCCCAGTTTAAGGTCCATTAAAGGATTCTTCTTTAAAGTTTGGACCTCTTTGACCCAACTGGGAAGGGAATCAATATCTGATATGGATAAATAATTTTTCATTGTAATTCTTTTTGTAGTGCTTCAAAAAACAGGTCCAGATGCTCTTTTGTAATGTTCAGTGCGGGTAGTATGCGCAAAACACGTTTGTCTTTGGCACCCCCGGTAAAAATGTGTTGAACATGAATCAGTCTTTGACGAAGATCGGCTACTTCAAAATTAAATTCCAATCCCAACATCAATCCCCGACCTTTTGTTCTTTTTACCTCTGGAATTTTCAAAGCTTTTTCTTTGAAGTA
>JBCBZE010000118.1:0-9067 GCA_039815505.1 Bacteroidota bacterium
AGTGAAGCGTGGCTTTTATCCACAAAATAATTTTACTTCTTCTTTACTATAGTTTGTAACAACAGTATCTTTGCCCAAAGAACAGTATGCAACCTAAAACTCCCAGCAATTCCCGAACCTTAATGACGGACCTGGTACTTCCCAGTGAAACCAATCCTTTAAACAATTTATTTGGTGGTGAATTATTGGCCCGTATGGACAGAGCTGCCAGCATAGCGGCAAGAAGGCATAGTCGAAGAATCACCGTTACCGCATCTGTAAACCATGTTGCTTTCAATAGGGCGGTACCTCTGGGAAGCGTGGTTACCGTTGAGGCTGCAGTCTCTAGATCATTTAGGACTTCTATGGAAGTGTATATCGATGTTTGGATGGAAGATCGGTTCAGTGGGGAGCGTTCCAAAGCCAACGAGGCCATATATACGTTCGTTGCGGTAGATGAGACCGGTAAACCAACCGAAGTACCGGAGCTGCTACCTGAAACAGAATTGGAAAAAGAACGCTTTGCAGCGGCACTGCGTAGAAAACAATTAAGTTTGGTATTGGCCGGGAAAATGAAACCCCATGAAGCAACTGAGCTTAAGGCTTTGTTTATGGGTGAAAATAGTTAAAGTACTATCCCATTCCATGTTTTAAAAGTCAAAATTATTTGGATCCGGACCTATTCTTTCCCCTCTGTCCAGATTATCTAGGAGCGCAACATCCGCCGACGAAATCTCAAAATCAAAAATATCCGCATTGCTTATAATCCGATCTTTTCTGGAAGATTTGGGAATTGTAATAACCCCTTTTTGTAAATCCCAACGCAATACTATTTGAGCAATGGATTTGTTATATTTTTTGGATAGTTCCTTAAAAATATCGAGTCCAAAAATCTTGCCTTGCATCATAGGTGACCATGCCTCGTACTGAATACCTTTCGTACGGCAAAAATCGATCAAATCCTGCTGTACCACATAAGGGTGGAACTCCATTTGGTTGACCATAGGTATAATTTCGGCCTTTTCCATTGCATCTTCCAAATGATGTTGCATAAAGTTACTGACCCCAATGGAACGAACGCGCCTTTCTTTATACAAACGTTCTAGTGCCTTCCATGTGTCCTTATATTTACCCGCTACCGGCCAATGTATTAAATATAAGTCCAAATAATCCAAATCCAGCCGTCTAAGGCTATCATCAAAAGCCTTGAGGGTACTATCAAAACCCTGATCGGCATTCCAGACCTTGCTTACTACAAAAATATCCGAACGTTCTATAGGGCTTTCCTTTATGCCCCTACCCACACCTTCTTCATTTTTGTAAATCGAAGCGGTATCTATATGTCTATAACCTACTTCTAAGGCCCACTTTACTGCATTAACAACTTCCTGACCATCTTCGGATTGATAAACACCTAAACCAAAATAAGGCATTTTTACACCATTATTCAGTGTAAAGGTCCCCTTAATATCCGTAATCTCTTCCATATTTATCTATAATTGATATACCCAATCCTCCGGGTTTAAACGTGTGGTGTCCTTGTATAAATAGAATTTCAACTGTGTCTTTCCGTTGAACCGATTGGTATATACTTCTCCCAACTCTTCTTTCACCCTTACTTTATCCCCTTTCTTGACATAAAGATTGGACAAATTATAATAGGTGCTAATATAATTACCATGTTTAATCTGAATCCCTTTGTTTCCACCAGGAACGGATAAGATGGCGATAACCTCCCCTTCAAAAACCGCCCTTGCCTTAGCGCCTTTATCCGTTGCAATAATAACCCCGTTGCTCTGATGCTTTATTCCCGGGTAAACTGCATCTTTGTATACCCCAAACCCTTGGCTTTTAATTCCTTTTTCAACCGGCCAGATTAACCTTCCCTTGTTGGCCGAAAAGTTGTTCGCCACTATTTTGGCTTCCGGGGTCAAGACGAATTTACCCGTATTGGCAGAACTCTTACCCGCCTTCTTATTTGAAGCTGCGATAGCACTGCGGATCAAACGCTCTATTTGTCGGTCTATTTTACGTGCCTCCTGCTTCTTTTTTTGAATTGCCGAAGTGTACTTGTTCTCATTTTTTCTAATACTGCCCAACAAATCCTTTTGCCGGCTCATCTCGATCATTAATTGTCTTTTAGCGGATTTATTTTCCGCTAGTAGTTGATCTTTTACTTTTCGCTGGCCCGTAAGATCTGTATTAAGTTTCGTAAGCTCGTCCGTTTTGTCCAAAATCTGTTCTCCCTGCTCTTTCCTATACTTGGTATACTGCTTCATATACTGTAATCGCTTAAAGGCCTGAAAAAAGTTTTCCGAGGACAACAAGAACATTAATCTACTTTGCTGGGACCTATTCTGGTAAGACTTCTGAATTAATACGCCATACTCCTGCTTTAATACCTTTAAATCTTCTCTAAGCTTACTTATGTTCCTTATATTGGCATTGATCTGTCTGTTCAGTAAATTCGATTGCTGATTGGTTACTCTGATCAATTGTTGACGCACGTTAATTTTTTTGTCCAGCGATTCCATTTGATCTAAAACATTCCCTTTTTCCTTTTTTTCGGCAAACAACAATCTATTGATTTCCTTAATCTCTTTTTGGAGACGTTCCCGCTTGGCTTCCAATGCTTTTTGTTCATTGGTTTGTCCTTGCAAAGGGGTACCCGCCAACAGCATAACCAGCACATTACAAAGACAGTAGGCGGTTTTTAATCTCATGTTACTTCAATACAATTTTTTTAAAACCTTTCGGTATTTTATACGGAAAATTCAGGGATTTGTCGAACTCGATATTCTTGTACGTTAAATCGATCAAACTTTTATCATCGGCCTCGGTAGCCGTAATCGCAATCTCATTGGGTAGGATGCGCTCTCCTATCTCTTGGTAATTTTTGTATTCAATTTCCAAGAGTCTTTTCTTCAAAGGTTGGGACAATTGCTGGGTAGCCATCTTAAAATTCTTTGGTTCTATCCCGAACAAGGTCTTAAAAAGTGTTTCCGCATTTTTTGGTTTTAATTGATAAACCCCTTCACTGATGGATACATTATATTTTTGATCCTTTAGATTAAAAAGAGCTTCGCCCAATAATAGATTTTGCACTTTTTCAAAATTAAGTTCGGTTCCCAAAAGCTTGCTTAAATAGCTAAAATCCCCATCAAAGTACTCGTTTTCCAATTTATTGTAAAAGGTTACTCTTTGTGGGGTAATATATGCTTTGACTATGCCCAGAGTTGCACTGACCCATATAGCTTTGTCCTTCTCTAAGCGCAGACTTACATTGAATCCTTGGGTAGAACTGCCATCAGAATAATCAATTTTTATTCTACCGCTTAAGGTTTTAAAATCCAGTTGGTTGTTATAATGGTTTTTGATAATAGTTTTTGAAGAAAGGTTTTCATCAATAAATCCTCCAGTTAATACCTTATTGGATTTACAAGAAAAAACCAACAACACAAAAATTACCAGCGACATCCATTTTTGTGTCCAAACCATATTTCTCCTGATCATTTTATGAACCGGGTTTTATTTTACTAAGATACATATTTGCCTTTGAAGTATTCCCCAAACTGGTATGGCCCTTTGCTAGCTCTCTATATATTTTATTTGCCAGCTCATCATCATCTAACAGATAGTCCAATGCATTTTGCAATGCTTCTACTGCCAATTTGGACTTACCATTTTTATTAAGCGACCATCCATAAGCATAATAAAAATAGGGCTGCGAAGGAAAACTTTCCAAAGCTTCTTTACTTAAGGACGACACTTCCATAAAATTGTTACTTGCAATACCTTCCCCAATTTTAACCTTGTACCGATCTAAAGGATTCTCCCTTGGTTGTTTTATAACTGCTGCGGATTTTTCTTTTGCTGGAACGGTCCGCTTTAAAGAGTCGTTTATTTTTAGGGTTAAGTCTTCCGAAAAGGACGTTTTTTCAGCCTCCTTTAACACTTTTAACGCTTTTTGATAGTTCCTTTGCCCATAATAGATCAATGCTAGGTTCTCTTTGAACTTATTTTGATCATAGGGAAGCTGCGTCTTTAACGCGTCGATACTATTACCCTGTTTTTGAAGAATTTCAACAAGCGTATTCAGAAACCACAGATTTTCAGGTTCTGAATTTACAATTACAAGCGCATATTCCTGGGCCAGAATATATTGTCTGGAAGCTAAATGGGCCTTGGCCAACTCATGGTCTATAACCAGGTTATTCCCTTTGAGTCGCTTACACTCTAACAGCAAATTAATGGCTTTATCATAATTTTCGATCCCTTTCTGTTTTAAGGCTTCAAAAAAGTTTTCTTGAAAATCATCTGAATACTCTTCTAAAAAGACCTCCGCACTTTCTTCTACCTCAATTTCTTTTTCTTGGGTGTAAGCCGTCTTAGGTGCACAAATAACACCGATGCCAAAGAGAAGTATGTGGAGTCTCATTTTCAAATTTACTTCTTTTATTACTCAACTGGTAATGCCTATATGATAACAATAATTATTCCATAACCGAATAATCCCCGATGCTTATGTTCTTAAAATTTCCATTAAATACCACATGATTGCCTATCATGGCATTGTCCAGGTTCGCATTGGTAATTTTACTTTGATTCTGCACCAAACTGTTTTTTACTACCGAATCCTGAATTAACGTGCCATTACCAATAGATACGAACGGACCGACAGTGCTATTTTTTAACATAACATTGTCACCAATAAAACAAGGTTCTATAATCGTGGAATTTTCTAACTGAACCGAATTGGATACCAATGGTTCCCCATCTTTTTCCAAAAAGCCCAGCATGCGACGATTGGTTTCTACAGTGACATTCTTATTGCCACAGTCCATCCACTCGTCTACCGTTCCTGTCTTAAAAATCTTCCCGTTTTGCATCATCCGTTTAATACCATCATTAATCTGATATTCCCCGCCATTGATGATTTCATTATCCAAAACATATTGCAGTTCTGCCTTAAGTTCCCCAACATCCTTAAAATAGTAAATTCCTATTACAGCTTGGTCGCTAACAAATGATTCTGGCTTTTCTACCAACTCAACAATTTCATCGTTGTGGTTTAGCTTAACCACGCCATAGGCCTCTGGGTTATCCACTTTTTTGGTCCAAATAACACTATCGGCCTTTTTGTCCAAATTAAAATCCGCCCTGATCAAAGTGTCGGCATAAGCGATTACGGCCGGTCCGGAAAGCGATTCCTTGGCACACATAATGGCATGGCCCGTTCCCTTTGGGTTCAATTGTCTATAAATACTCGGCTTAGCACCTAAACCCATTGCCAATTCCTCCAGATGTTTCACAACGTCATTGCCAAAAAAGGCGGGGTCACCTAGGATAAAGGCTATTTCCTCAATGTCTTCGTTTAAAACTTTGGCAATATCACTTACCAAACGGTGTACAATGGGTTTCCCTGCAACAGGGATCAATGGTTTCGGGACAGTTAAAGTATGGGGTCTCAATCGAGAACCCCTACCCGCCATAGGAACTATTATTTTCATACTATTTAGCTGCGAAAGCAGATTTTTTTAGTTACTATTTTTGTTACGTGTTATCATTTAACTAGGTAAGGGGTTATTTTACTCCCGTACTTCCAAAACCACCAGAGCCCCTAAACGTATCCGACAATTCCTTAACCTCTATCCATTCCGCTCTTTCATGTTTCGCGATAATCAATTGGGCTATGCGTTCACCATTCTCTATAGTGAAGTTCTCGTTGGAAAGGTTCACCAAAATCACCCCAATTTCTCCTCTATAATCGGCATCCACCGTTCCCGGGGCATTGAGCACCGTTATACCTTTTTTCGCGGCTAATCCACTTCTAGGTCTTACTTGTGCTTCATAACCTATGGGCAATTCAATAAAAAGCCCGGTTTTTACAATTGTCCTACCTAAGGGTTCCAACGTTATTGGATCGGAAATATAGGCCCTAAGGTCCATTCCCGCAGAGGCACTGGTTTCATAGTGCGGAAGTGCGTGGGGGGATATATTGATAATCTTAATTGTCATTTTTTTAAAAATATTTTTTTTAAGGCCTCGTTTTCCAATTTATACGTCAGCGCCAAAAATACTAAAAGTAAAATGCCCCCTGCAATCAAATTACGGTTAAAAACGTAAAAGGATAGTATGGAGAAAACTATGGAGATAGATAAGTAGAATATAATTTTTCTGAAGTTATAAGGAACAGGATAGTACTTTTTACCGAAGTAATAGGAAAGAAACATCATACTTGAATAGGCGGCCAAGGTTGCTATCGCCGAGGCATAATAACCCATATTTGGTATAAACACATAATTTATACCTATCGTTATAATTGCTCCTGCCATAGAAATGTATGCCCCAAACTTGGTTCGGTCAGTTACCTTATACCATACGGAAAGATTGTGATATATTCCTAGACAGAAACTGGCCAGAACAATTAAGGGGACGATGGGCATGGCTTCCCAATAATCGGGATTTGGAATAAAAACCGCTTTAAGTATATCCGCAAAAACCACCACTCCCAACAAGATTATACTGCCAAGAATTATAAAATAATTGGTGATCTGGGCATATGTTTTTTGTGGATCCTTGGAGGTAGCATGGCTAAAAAAGAAAGGCTCTATTCCCATTCGGAAAGCGGTTGCGAACAAGGTCATAAATAAAGCCAGCCTATAACAAGCACTATATTTTCCCACTTCGCTTTTAGCGACATCAACCGGTAATAGCTCTGAAAGCAAAATACGGTCAAAAACCTCGTTGATGGTAAAAGCTATGCCTGCAATCATCACGGGCATAGCATATTTAATCATTCTTTTCCATAAACCTATATCAAACATATATGGTCTTTGGAAGTATAATTTCAACATCAGGAGCAACGTAATCCCGCTTGCGATAAGATTGGAAATGAATATATAGGAAATTTCAAAATTGGGTCTATAAAGTACATTCAAAAAAGTGTCCGGATCGTTCACTACAATTTTTGGTAAAAACAAGAGGAAAAATATATTTAAACCAAAGTTTACAACCACATTGCCAATCTTTATGACTGCATATCGCGTTGGCTTCTCATTCGCCCTAAGCCAAGCAAAAGGTACAATTACAAGGGCATCCAAGGCCAATATGTATATGGCATATTGAATGTACTTGGCATCGATCTTGGTAAAGCTCGCTATCTGATCTTGAAACAGTAGCGCAAAAATCAAAAAGAAAAATGTACTTCCCAATATAGAAACCAAAGCCGTTGAAACTACGATAGACTTGTCCTCCGAGCTATGGTAGAACCTAAAAAAAGCGGTTTCCATTCCGTAAGCCAAGAGCACATTGAATATGGCAAACCATGCAAAGATTACCGATACTTCCCCATATCCGGCAGTTACCAAAATATCCGTATACAAGGGCAATAGAAGGAAAGAAAGCATTCTAGGCAACACCGTTGCCACTCCATAGATAAAGGTCTGCTTAAATAATTTTTTTAACGGATTCAATTAGCGAAAAAACGATTAGGATTTAAAATTAGGTAATTAAAACCTAATAAAAACCATAAACAAAGCTAAACCTAGTTCTTTGGTCTACTCTGATAGATACTTATTGGTTTTTCCTTGATAGTGGAAACTTTCACATATTTTACATCGCCGTTTTCTAAATAACTAAGGATAGCTTCATCACTTTTAAGCTCAAAGGGGAAGTCGGAAACATGCTCTTTATGGCGTTTTGGAGGTTGATTGCCTACTTCCTTTTTAGGGTCCGAATGCATAACTATATCTGGCTTATTGGCTTTTTTAGTTACGAACTCCACCATTGCAAACAATTGATCATTAATCGTATTTGTTCGTATTTCCCCGGTCTTACCCCTAAAATATGCCTTTTGGAACTCAACGGTATCCGTTACATTGGAAACAGGAATTTTTAAAGTAATTCCAGACCCGGACCCTTCGCGACCTCCGGTCCATTGCTGGCAAGAAGCCGAACCAATCTCAAATGGTGTCTTTGTTTCCAATTTCTTTTGCGATGAACAACTAAATAGTCCCAAGGTAATCACAAATACCAGATATGATAAATGTCTCATTTCTAATTTATTGATTTCTCTCAAAGATATAAAACCAAATTTGATGCCAAATGTATACCTACCAATTTAAAGACAAAACAGTACTTGTCCTACATATTTTTCAGTTTGCCCAAAATACGCATTTCCTTTCTAATTTGTTTTGCGATAAATGTTCCTAAAACAATTAACGATACAATGGAAGATATCACGATGTAGGTATAAAACCCGGGAGATAGGCTTGCCTTGAAAAAAGGTAGCAATACCATGAACCCATATATATAAGCTAAGATCAACAGTGGTGTTATCACATAATGCACCCAAGCCCTTCCCTTATAATAGTCTATTAACCGTTCTCTAAACAAATGGGCGTTCATAGCCACTTTTAGTTTATTGATCCATCGTATACTAAATGCTTCAATGATAACCCTCACTATCAAAGTTGCTATCATGAGAAATAATGCCCACATAACACGAGACTCTTTATAAGCTGAAATGTACATAAAGAAGCCAATAAGTATTAGTATGGTTACGGACAACACCAAATTGGCGATTCGCTGCTTCCTTTTAAGTTCCGTCACTTTACCAATAATCATTTCTGATCCTTTTCTAGGTAATTGGGGTTCAGGCTGATTTTTCCACTGGGATTGTAAATCTTCAAACGTCGACATGGTGTATACATTTAGTTAATTCGTTTTTTATTCGATGTATTCTTGTTCGTATGGCCTCATGGGAAATTCCCATAATATCCGCAATTTCTTTCTGCGGCAAGCCTTCCAGTTCCAATAGAATAACAGATCTATTTGTACTGGACAATAAGTTGATACATTGATATAGCTGATCCAATTGCCCTGTTTTGGAAACATCGTCGGTCTCATCTTCTATATCCTTCATTCTTTCTACGGAACCAACCTTCTTCTTTTTGTTATCTCTTATATGTAAAAGACAAGTGTTGACCGAGATTCGATAAATCCACGTGGAAATACTGGACTCCTCACGAAAAGATTCAAGATGTTGCCAAACTTTGACAAATACTTCCTGTGCCACATCTTTGGC
>JBCBZE010000322.1:0-3985 GCA_039815505.1 Bacteroidota bacterium
AGCATGATATTTGTAGGTGCGGTCGGGCAACAAATATTCAATGGTTTCACACAGTTCAACGGCAACCAGGATGGGGTGTTCAATGTCGACAACAGGCAATTGGACAGATGGCGGCCCGGGCAAGATCCCGCTTTGGGAGGTATTCCCGGAACGGCCAGTGCGAGAAGTCGCCAGCGGTTTCGTCAACCCAATTCATTTTATATAGAGGATGGCGATTACCTATGGGTTCGTAATATTACCTTAGGATATACTATTGAGGGTGAGGATGCGGGTAATTTCTTTAAAGGTGCACGTGTTTACACAAGCGTTCAAAATCCGTTTCTTTTTACGGAATATGAAAATGGCAATCCAGAAATCAACAGGTCTGGAGATACCGCTTTGGTTCGTAATGTCAACTATGGAGCCTTTCCGATAGCAAGAGTATTTACATTAGGACTCAATGTAACTTTTTAAAAAATATTAGCATGAAAATCAGATTATCATTATTCATAATTACAATCGCTTTAGTTGCTGCCAGTTGTGAAGATTTTTTGGATGAAAGCCCGGAAACCTTTCAGACCCCGCAAGCTTTTTTTCAGACCGAGGCCCAGATAAATGAAGCTGTGGCAGGCATTTATAATACCAATAGGGGATTAAACGATGGGGCCCATTGGCGCTTTGGTGAAAACAGATCGGACAATACCTCTTTTCAATTCAATCCCGGAGACCGTGGAGGACAAGGGAATGAAGATGTAGACCTTTTTCTGATGTTATCTGCAAACGGAAATTTATCTTCCTATTGGAACACGGCATATTCAGGCATTTCAAGGGCCAATTTTGTATTGGAAAATATCGATAATGTTGAATTCCTCAATGAAGAAAATAGGGACATTAGGCGGGGTGAAGCATTGTTTCTTAGAAGTTGGTTCTATTTTAATTTAGTACAGCTTTTTGGAGATGTTCCTTTTGTTACGTCAGCTGGGGATTCTCCGGACGAAATTCTTTCCGATGAGTTTCTGGAGAGAATACCGGTAGCACAGGTGTATGCCAATATTTTGGGAGACGCACAGACCGCAATCGACCTTCTTCCTGATCCTGTTAACACAGAAACTGGAAGGGCCAGTAAAGGGGCGGCATTGATGTTAAAGGCGAAAATGCATATGGTCTTACAGGAATTTGTAGAAGCTAGACCACTATTGGAACAGATACAGAATTTGGGATTCTCTTTACAGTCCACCTATGCAAGCGTTTTTGATCCAGCGAATAAAAACAATAGCGAGTCTATCTTTGAAATCCAATATTCCTTTGCCTTGGGGCAAGGTTCAAATTTTGTTTCCCGTTTTGTGCCCTTTAATAGTGGTAACGAGATCTTGGGGGAAAATGGTCCGGCAGGCTCTCGCGCAGGACAAAATCAACCGACCCAAGATCTGATAAACCTCTACGACCCTGACGATGCTCGTTTTTTACACAATATATCCTTCTTTGACGATGGAATTACCGTAGAGCCTTGGATGAGCAAATATAATTTTGGGTTTGAAGCTCAAGGCACTAATACCCAAGATGTTAATTTTCCTATGTTCCGCTATGCGGATGCGCTGTTGTTATTGGCCGAGGTATATAACGAAGTAGGTGGTGGAGATGCTGTAGCCCTATTGGAACAGGTGCGTGCCAGGGCTCTCGCTGATGCCAGTCTAAGTCCGGAGGAACTGGCAGATGTAGAGCAGACCATTGCCAATGAGCGTAGACGTGAGCTCGCTTTTGAAAACCATCGCTGGTTTGACCTATTGCGAACCGGTAGAGCGGTCGAGGTCATGACTGCCCATGGAGTTGAACAGCGTGCGCTAAGATCAACAGATCCACCGCAAGCCTATACCAATATCAGAACTTTATTGGGAATTCCCTTGGGCCAAGTGGAGGAATTTGGTTTTACACAAAATGAAGGCTGGTAGTGAACAGTATTTACCAAACGATACTTAATAATTAGATACAAAATATTACAAAATGAAGACCAAACTTAATTCTGTGCTGATTCTTTTTTCAATCCTAACCATACTTATTTTGGTTGGGTGTGATGAAGATGATCCAATCGTAGACGGGCCTTACACCTTGTTTACGTTCAATGTGACCGATCTAACCGTCACATTTAGAAACGAATCAGTGGATGATCCTGAAAGTTACAGTTGGGATTTTGGTGATGGGCAAACGTCCACCGAAGAAAATCCAACCTATACGTATCAAGAAGGAGGTACTTACATGGTGGTTTTAACAACCAGTAATAGTTCAGGAGAAGACCAATTTGAAAGGACGGTTACCGTTGTTGAACCAGAACCACCCTTACCACCTGTGGTTTTTGAAACCTTCGATAGTTTTACGGCCGATGCTACTTTAGAAGGTCAGGGTACCGCTACCGATGGATGGGCAGGTGCATGGACAAAATTGACCGGGGATGATGTGAATGTGGTCTCTGGCGGAATCCTTAATAATTCACTTGCAATTGAATCTACGGAAAATGCTCTCTTATTGGACGCAAGCGGTGCCAATACACGCTACAAACGCAATTTCACAACACCCTATTTGGATAATGGCAATACGTACTGGTTCGCTTTTCAAGCGGAATTTAGCAATACGGATCTGGATGGTGGTGAAGTACAGGTAATGCTGGTCGATAACGATAGTGAAAATTTTGGTGCAGGTGGCGGAGATGGCCAATTTTTGGGAATCGGTAAGACCATTACCCCCAGTGCCTTGGGTCTAATGACCTTTGGACCCTTTAATAATGTGGAGGCAACCGACGTGACGGCGGATGATGCGCTATGGTTGGTAGCCAAGATAGAGACCAATGGAACCGCTGATCCCGACCTTGTCCGATTGTTTGTCAATCCTACTCCCGGTACCGAACCTACGGATGGCATGGAGGTAGTATCTTTTTCCGCCCCTGAACTCAGTGGTGGATGGCAGGGAGTTGGCTTTAAGTACAGTGGCGGAAACGCCTCTTCAGTGAAAATTGATGACATTTACATCGGGAATACCTTTCAAGATGTGACGCCTTTGAATTATTTAGACCTACCACCCGTAGTTTTTGAAACCTTTGATAGCTATACTGTTGATGCTAGCGTTGAGGGACAAGGTACCGCTGAAGATGGATGGTTGGGCCCATGGACTAGATTATCGGGGGGTGACGTAAATGTAGTTGCAGGAGGAATTGAAAACAATACACTCTCAGTAGAAACAACGGGAAATTCCCTACTATTGGATGCAAGTGTCGGCGCAACACGCTATAAGAGGGAATTATCAGAAACCTATCTGGATGATGGGCGTACGTACTGGTTTGCTTTTCAAGCAGAGTTTGACGGTGCAACAGACGATACTGGTGAATTGATAGTCATGTTGGTCGATAATGATGTAGAAGATTTTGGCGGTGGTGGACCAAACGGCCAATTCTTGGGAATCGGTAAAACCATTTCCCCAGGTGCCCCTCTCGGTATAATGACCTTTGGACCTTTCAATAACATTGACGCAACAGACGTCACGGTAGAAGATGGTCCGCTTTGGGTGGTTGCCAAGATTGAAACCAACGGAACCTCGGATCCTGATTTGGTTCGGGTATTTGTCAATCCTACCCCAGGTAGCGAACCAGTTAATGGAACAGAGGCAGTATCCTTTGCCGCTCCCGAACTCAATGGTGGCTGGCAGGGAATTGGTTTTAAGTTTAACGGAGGCACAACTACCGCAAAAATTGATGACATCTACCTAGGTTTTCGCTTTGCAGATGTTACACCTGAAAACTATTAGGAATTGTGGAAGCTTGTACCGACAAAACACTATTATGGGATACCCTTGGAATCAAGTGTGGTAATTTGATCTGAACAAATTCCTACATGCGACTAAAGAGAATCCCATAAGTAATTTGAGTTAGTTTAGTTAATTTCTTAGCGGTATGGCTTTAAATGCGGTACCGCTTTTTTTAGATATGAAATCAACCTATTTTCGTTTTCCTCTTTGTATG
>JBCBZE010000313.1:0-4127 GCA_039815505.1 Bacteroidota bacterium
GTAAGTGCGCAAATAGATACTACGGGCAAAGCTTTTGAGTCCTTGATTGGCATAAACTATTATACCGGTGCCATTGTAGGCTTTATCATAGTAGCTACCTATATTTTCTTTGGGGGTTTCTTGGCGGCGGTTTGGTCCGATCTTTTTCAAGGGTTAATGATGTTCTTTGGATTGCTGTTGCTTCCTTTGGTCGCCTGGTTTTCCTTGGATAATGGAAGAACACTTATAACAGGGTTAGAAGCTATAGATCCCAAATTGCTAAATGTTTGGGGAACCAGTGACGACCTCTGGATCAACGTATTTACCCTATTGGGATTTGCCATGATAGGCTTGGGTTTTTTGGGATCCCCACAAATCTATGTTCGTTTCATGTCCATTAAGGATGAGAATGAAATAAACAAGGGAAGATGGGTCGCTATTATCTTTACCTTACTGACGGATGCCGCCGCGGTTACCATTGGTCTTTTGGGAAGGTATTTATTTACGGCGACCGGTCAAGATCCGGAAGCTATTTTAGGTATTGGCGGGGAGCATGTATTGATCGTTATGGTAGAACAACTATTGCCGCTTACATTGGTCGGCGTATACGTGGCTATTGTGCTTTCAGCGATTATGTCCACCATAGATTCCCTGTTGATAGTGGCCTCCAGTGCCATTACGCGCGATTTCTATCAGAAAATATTCAACCCCAAGATCGAAGATTATAAATTAGGGAAGCTTTCGCGTATCGTTACCCTCATGATGGCCCTTTTTGCATTAGGTCTGTCCCTGACGGTAGCCATACTTTCTCCGGACCGAACCATTTTTTGGTTTGTAATTTTCGGATGGTCGGGAATTGCGGCTACTTTTTGTCCGGTAATTATACTTTCTCTTTTTTGGAAAGCATACTCGGAAAAAGGGGCTATCGCATCCATGATCACCGGTTTTCTATGTGTTCCATTTTTTAAGTTTGTCATTCAAAACATAGACGGCGTCGGCATTTACTTTGAAAAAATGGATGTCCTGGCACCTTCTTTCCTTTTGGCCATGATCGCAGGCTGGATTTTCACCAAATTGTATCCCAGGCCTGTAGCGACCCCAAAAAACAAACCTATTTAACCAAGTTGCCCAAAGTCGTCAAATTACCTTGGATCGTGGCCGTATAATCTTCCCCATAGTATTTTTTAAAGGTTTTAGGGGACAAGCCCTTGAACCATACTTCCTCCGTAATAACACTCCCGGTAGCAACGGAAGAAATACTCCTTTTGGTATACATAACGCCCGAAGATAGTTTGTGCTTATATGTATAGCTTACGCCATCCTCGACTTCCGTTATTTTGAATTCCATTATTTTACCCTCCGGATTAATGATACGCCCTACTCCTTTTTCGCGGATGGGGCCTTCATATTTGACATCCACCACATTACTGTCCCAAGATTTCCACTGGTTTACATCGGTGATCATTTCCCAACTTTGTGTTGGTGTGGCGGTTGATTCGGTAGTTGCCTTATAACTTTTTTGGGCACTGAGTACCGCGGCTCCCAGAAGGAATACCATAAGTATTGTTTTTTTCATGACATGAGTTTAGTGTTAATGACTTGATTTGTACAGCAGATCAACTGCTGGTATTCACCATAAAATTCATGACTTTACATGAAAAAAAATGTGTCAGATGACACACTAACAAAATTTTAAGAATTAAGCTGCGTGTACACTTCTCCGAATACGGTGCAAGGTCTCCCTGGAAGTACCTAGATAGGAAGCAATAATCTGAAGCGAAACGTTTTGAAGAATTCTGGGCTGTCTGTTAACCAGATCCAAGTAGCGTTCTTTTATAGGTTTGTTGGCCCTATTTTTTGTTTCATTTAACTCTAGTATAAGGCTTATCTCCGTAATCTTTTTTACAAAATTACTCCATCTTATATTTGAATTTACCAAACTATTGTATTCGGTCTTGGAAAGTCTGTACAATGTACAATCGGTCATGGCCACACATGACTCGGTAGATTTCTTAGCTTTGGAAAAACTTTCGAGATCTGTACAAAAACGGGGGGATTCATGTAAACTAAGCGTTTTTTGTTCTCCTAAATCATTGTAATTAAAACGGTGTAATATGCCATCCTCCAGAAAGTAAATGTCCTTGACCATCTCACCCAATTCAAAAAGTGCGGTTCCCTTAGCCACTTTTTTGGATTCCAATTTTGAAAGTAAAAAATCCATATCCTTGGAAGAAAGGTGCTCTACACTGGAAAAAAAGTTCTTGAGTGCTTCCATACACTATCAAAGTTAAAACATATCCGTTTAATGTCCATATCGCGGAGCAATTTATATGGCTAAAATATTTTAAATCGTTCCTATAAGATAATAAAGCGTTAAAAAATAAGGTTGAACCGTAAAGCGGTATACATATGGATTCTGAAAAAAGGAAAAGGGCGCCATAATTATGGCGCCCTTTTCCTTTTTAGTATCTACTCAAAACTATTATCTGTACAACGTAAAGTGGCCGACATATTGGATGTTTTCCGCGTCGTTCTGATTTACGACATACCAGTAATCACCCGAGGGCAGTTCTTTTCCTTCGTATTTACCATCCCAACTGGTGACCTGATTCAACTCTGCCACTACCCTTCCATATCGATCATAGATTTTCACTTCCAGGTTGGGGAAAAATTCTCTAGTTCTGGGGAAAAACTCGTCGTTTTCGTTATCCCCGTTAGGTGTAAAGAATTCCGGTATTTCCAACATTCCCGTAAAATCAAAAGGCATGGTGATAACGGCAACACATCCGTTTTGATCGATCACCTGTATGGTAACGGTGGCATCCTCATTTAATGTATATACGTTGACATCGCCCGTAGATTCTCCTTGGAAGAAATACTCATAACCTCCAAATCCACCTTCTGCCATAGCCGTTATTTCATTAGGCCCGGTTTTTTCGGCCGTAAGTGTCAATGGTTCATAGGCGTCAATGGTGAACTCTACCATTCCCGCACAACCGCGTTCATGATAAATGTATACCGTATGGTCACCGGTCGGTAGATCTGCCCATGTATTGGGAGTATCCGCCAATGCCGTAGTAGCATTGGTAGGGTCTACAGGATCCAAGGCAAATAATAGGAACGGCATTAAGCTATTATCCTCTACGCCAACGGTGGTAGTACTATTGGGGAAAATGCCATCACAACCATACTCAACGTTCACCGTAGGCACTAAATCTATCCCTATTACTATGGGTACCATAACATCATCTGGACAACCATTGGAGTCCCTAACGAAAATAAAATATGTTTCTCCTCCCGTTAGATTATCAAAGAACAGGGCATCGTTTTGTACAAAGTCTGCATCATCATTAGAATTGACACTGGTAAAATAAGGTGGTGTCCCCCCTACTACCTGTAAGGTAGCGGTACCGTCCATATCCCCAAGACAGGTTTCGGGCGTGGTATCCGCAACACTGGCCACCAAGACCGCCGGCTCTCCTATCGTCACCACTTCCGTAATGGTACAACCTAAATCGTCCTGAATGATAATCTCATAACTTCCCGGGGCAAGATCGGTAAATGTTTTTCTATCTGGATTTGCCGGATCATCCCCCTCGAAGAACTCACTTAGGGTATCCGAAATAGAGAACCTCAGCACTCCGGTTCCGCCACTTGCCTCAATAACGATCTGGCCATCCACATCCCCATTACAACTAACAGGTATACCCTCTAGAAGGTCCAGTACCAATGGTGGTGGGTCTACTATGGTAATAGGTTCTGAGATGGCGACGCATCCACCACTTTGCGCGTATACCCAATAGGTACCGGGACCTAAATCTCTAAAAATACCTGAAGATTGGGGCCCTTGGGGTACGCCCGCTCCATTCAATGCATAATCTGCTGGAGTTGGGGCACTTGGCGGTAGTCCTGCCGTAGGATCGGGGTCTCCCCCTAAATCGTTATTGACCAAAACATAAACATAACTACCTATACCGCCAAAAGCTTCGGCACGTACAATGGCCGTGGCCTCACCGGCACAGTTTATAATGGGGTTGGGGTCGTCTACGGCTACTACCAAAGGTGCCGCTGGATCCAATCCAATTTGGTTAGAATTCTCGAATGGGCATCCATTGGAGTTCTGAACATCGTAAAGAAATGGTCCTGGA
>JBCBZE010000328.1:0-3906 GCA_039815505.1 Bacteroidota bacterium
AACCTATAAAGTTGATTTCCCGAACAAATAAATCGATAGAATGGTTACAATACCAATTATTGCGCAAGTTATGATCAAAATTCGATATAGCCTTCTGGCCATAAGTCCGTATGTTTTATGCCTATTCATCACAACCTCTTTTTTTAGGTCCGATCACCTATGCAAATTTTAAACCCTAAAACTTCGAAGCTACGTTTTCCACAGCTCCTTTACGGTAACCAAAGTTACAAGAAGCGCTAACATTATCCATGCATAATGATCAAAGTTGATGGTTTTCCTGACGCTCGTCATAGTAGGTTAATCGGTATTCCCCTTAATTTTGGCACCAATTGATACGTTAAGGTGTACAATGATGTATGTAATATTGATAATTCTCTACGTTTTAGTTGCCATTACAATAGTAATAAGTTTATTGGTAAACGGAATGCGGCCTTCTAAAACCTTGGCATGGCTGCTAGCGATATTTACCATTCCCGTTGGTGGCATTCTCCTTTATTTGATGCTGGGAAGAAATCGGAGAAAAAACAAACTGTTGCGTCTCAACAAAAGTGATTTCGTAGATTCCATGGTCTCGATGATAAATGGTCTTAACCCGGTAGATGGAAAGTATAGAAAGATACAATACTTAATACAAAAAAATTGCAACTTTCCTGCCACTAACCATAATCACCTTTTAGTGTTAAAGGACGGCAAGACTACGTTCGAAGCTATTTTTGATGCATTGGAAAATGCCAAAACATCGATTCACCTACAATATTATATCTATGAGGAGGGGGAGCTGGCGGACAGTTTATTGTCCCTATTTATGAAAAAGGTGAAGGAAGGTGTGAAAATCCGAATGATCTATGATGGTATAGGGAGTTTTTCACTAAGCAGGTCCTATATCAATACGCTTAAGGAAATAGGTGTTGAAGTTTATCCTTTCCTTCCTTTTAGGTTTGGAAGGTTCCTTTCCTCCCTTAACTATAGGAATCATAGAAAAATCATTGTGGTGGACGGAGAAATTGCGTTTACGGGCGGCATAAATATCTCTGATAAATACGTAAAAGGAGATCCATCACTTGGTCAATGGCACGATATGCATTTACGCTTAAAAGGAACATCTGCCTATTATCTAAATACCCTTTTTGCCATGGATTGGTATTTGGTCAATAAAAAAAGGATAAAGGCCGTTGTTCCGAATAGAATTGATATGGACGCTTGTCAAAATAAAACGGTACAGATAGTTTCCAGTGGTCCCGACGATGACTTTCCCACTATTGAACAAGTGTATGCATCCATGATCAACGAGGCACATCAATACCTATATATTACCAATCCATATATTATTCCAGGTCAGGCAATTCTAAAATCTTTACAGACCGCCGCATTGAGCGGTGTGGATGTTCGTTTATTGATTTCGGAACATGCCGACAGTAAACTGGTCAATTGGAGTGTTCGTTCCTATTTTGAGTCTATGTTGAAATCGGGGATAAGGATTTATTTATTTCCCGATGGGTTTCTACATAGTAAAATTATCGTAAGTGATGATGCCATAAGTACCATTGGCACGGCCAATATAGACGTTCGAAGCTTTGAGCAGAACTATGAGGTAAATGCGATTGTCTATGACGAGGATTTTGCCGTGCTACTAAGAGATGACTTCTTAAAGGATACCCATAAAAGTAAAGAGCTTAATTATGCGGAGTATATACATAGACCTTTGCGTTACAAACTAAAAGAAGGTGCCGCTAAAATTTTTAGCCCTATCCTGTGATAATGGTTTCATATCCAAGTTCATTTTCACAATGTACACCCGCCTCCCACTTGTCCATATTTTTAAACGTAGCTATGGCAATATTCCTAAGGGCCTCACGGGTAACAAAAGCCTGATGCGGTGTTAGGAGCACATTATCAAAAGATAGTAACTTTTTTAATTGTTCATCCTTGATGCCGGTACTGGAATTATCCTTAAAAAAAATGCCTTTCTCCCTTTCATAGACATCGGTACCATAGGCGCCTATTTCCTTATTCTCCAATGCGTTGATGAGCGCTCTAGTGTTTACAATAGAACCCCTAGCGGTATTTATGAGTACTGCCTTATGCTTCATTAGTCCCAGCCTTTGTGCATTGATCAAATCATAATTTTCATAGGTCAAAGGCACATGTAAGCTAATTATATCAGATTTGGAACATACCTCATCTATGCCTTGATAATGTACATCGCACAATTCCACCAGACTTTGATCCGGAACTAGATCACATGCCAAAATATGGCACCCAAAGCCATGCATGATCTTGGCCATTACGGAACCAATATGCCCGGTACCTATAATACCCACGGTTTTTCCATGCAAATCGAAACCCATAAGGTCATCCTGCATAAAATTATACTTCTGTACCTGTTCGTGGGCCAAAAGAATTTTTCGATTTAAGGTCAAAAGAAGGGCGGTTGCATGTTCCGCGACGGCATAAGGCGAATAATCCGGAGTATTGGCGACCTTTAGGCCATAGCGTTTTGCCGCTTTGATATGTATATTATTATAACCTGCCGACCTTAAGCTTATATATTTAACTCCCAAATCCTTGAGTTTTTCGAGCACCACGAGGGAGGCATCGTCACCGGAGAAAATAGAGACCCCTTCAAAACCCATGGCCTTAATGGCGGTTTTGGTATCCAAAGCCTCTTTTATATAGGTTACCTTATGGCGACCATCGTTCGCTTGCATCAAAAAAGGCACTTCAAAATCCTTTGCACTATAGACTAGTACTTTCATTGCTGCTTTTACTCCTTTCCTTTCTAAAAATTAAATCCTGTTCTTGTAAAGCAACGATGATCAACTTTACATAATCGTCCACGGTCTTCTCTATGTTTACAGGATCCATGATATCCACGGAACCCCGCCAAATGAGTTCCCGTTCTTTATCCACGCAAATGCAGTACAATGAGGTTTCCGCATGATAAACCGTGAAGTTATCATAATAATCGGTTTCATAGTAAATATCTTGATGGCCTAGGTAATCGTCCTTGAACCTTCCATAAAAGGAATCATCAAAATAAGCGATTTTCTTCCTGAACGTCTGTTTATCCCGGGAACCTACAATTTTTGTGAATAAAATGGCATCGAAACCCTTATCCAATAATTGCTGCTCTACTGCCGAGAGCTCTTCCTCGGATTTTTGGGAAGATGTAAAACGTACATCAAAAACATCGATGCTCCGCATAGATTCAATTCCTCTCTTTTTGAATTCCCGATGCAATTTGCTCTCAAAACCTTCCCGTGCCTCTTTATTTTGGGTCATCCCCACGATGAGAACTTTATAGGCATCGAACACTACCATATCCGGGTTTTTCCAGTTGTTTACCAATTGCGTGGAAGAACAACCGGTCATTAACAAAAAACCAAGTACTATAATTCCTTTTTTCATCAGACGTTTTTTAACTTAATTCAATAGACGTTTGCGTTTTTCATTCTTCATTATTTTGGAGATCAGGAAAAACAATTGCTGTTTTAGGTTTCTATACCTATGTGTAAAGCGATTAATGGCTATGGTAAGGTCTTTATGTGTTTCGATATATGCTTTTTCCATTTTAAATTGATCCACTTTATCCACCATAATCCCCAACTGGTTTTCATGCGCCTGTACCTGTTTCATCAAGATAACCAGTTCTCTTTCTTTTTTAAGTAGTCTATCGATAATGGTTTTGCTTTTTTGAAAAATATTTTTATCCACCAATTGTAGTGTGTAGGATTGTATAAGATTGTTAAGGAATTCTTGCTCATCCCTGATAAAATTTAACTCGGAAAACCAAAGTAACGAGGCGGCATGCATTTCGTCCGCACTTAACCATTCTATATATTTATATGTTCTTTTTGCTGTATTCATACTAAAAAAGCAAAGCGGTAACGAGTACCGCCTTACCAT
>JBCBZE010000402.1:0-2594 GCA_039815505.1 Bacteroidota bacterium
AAACAGAATTTCGCATTATACGTTATGGCAGGATTTGATCGTTATCCGGACCTGATGACAAAACTGGGAAAACACAAGACCGGGAAGTCCTGCTTATATATCAAAAAACTGGAAGATGTCGATATAGAAATTCTTACCCAACTAATAACTGCTTCCTATACGCACCATAATACTAAATATAACAGCTAATTAATTTGTAATGAAAAACACCATATTTTTTGGAATGTTATTGCTTACCACAGCGATACTTTCCGCACAGAAAATTTCCAATAACAAAAAAGGTATCATTGCAGCAGTAGAGCAACATAAGACGCAACTCATTAAAATTAGTGATTCTATATGGGCCGCGGCCGAGACTGCCTTTGAGGAAATTGAATCGTCAAAAATATTGGCCGACTATGCTGAAAAAAACGGTTTTACCGTGGATAGGGGCGTTGCCGGGATGCCTACCGCATTTGTAGCCACTTATGGTTCGGGAAAACCGGTCATAAGCGTACTGGGAGAATTTGATGCACTTCCCGGAATTTCGCAAAAAGCGATACCTACCAAAGAAGCCCTGAAAGAAGGCGGCGCTGGTCATGGATGTGGACACAACTTATTTGGTGCGGGTAGCCTAGGCGCAGCAATAGCTGTAAAGGAGCTCATAGAACAAGGAAAATTAAAAGGTACCATAAAATTCTTCGGAACCCCTTCGGAGGAAAAATTCTTTGGAAAAATTTGGATGGTCCGTGATGGACTTTGGGACGGTGTGGATGTAAACTTAAGTTGGCATCCCAGTGCATCCACTAAAGCCGATGTACAAAGTTCACTCGCCTTGGTAGATTTTAAAGTGGAGTTTTTTGGGCAGGCCGCACATGCATCCGCAGACCCTTGGAACGGGCGTAGCGCTTCGGATGCATTAGAACTTTATACCGCAGGAATAAACTACTACAGGGAACACATAAAACCTACCGTCCGTATCCACTATCATATACAAGATGGTGGTCAGGTAGTCAATGTAGTACCGGATTACACCCGGTTATGGGTAAGGGTGCGCGACACTAAACGCAGTGGTATGCTCCCTGTTTATGAACGTGTCCAAAAAATGGCGGAGGGAGCGGCCATTTTAGCCAATGTTGATTACAAAATCTCTTTAATTTCTGGTATTTATGAAGTATTGGTGAATAGAACGGGTGGTGAGGTCATGCAAAAAAATCTGGAGCTTCTTGGCCCCATAACCTACACGGAAGAAGAAACGGTATTTGGAAAAAAAATACAGGAAGTTACCGGAAAACCTCAACTTGGAATGGATGCCCTGATCAATCCTTTAGAGGCAACCAAGGAACATCCCGGAGGCGGTTCAACGGATGTGGGTGATGTAAGTTGGAATGTTGCCAATATTAATCTTGGAGTGACTACGGCACCCAAGGATACGCCATGGCATTCTTGGGCCGTTGTGGCCTGTGGGGGAATGAGCATTGGACATAAAGGTATGATCTATGCCGCAAAGGCAATGGGTATGACTATGGTGGACCTTTTTGAAAATCCCAAGCTTGTAGAAAAAGTGAAGGCCGAATATATGGAACGTAAGGGTACGGAAGTGTATGAAGCTATTGTTCCCGAAGGACCACCACCAATAGGCCAAAACTAAAACATGAGAGATATAACTTTTACCATAAACCAACCCTAATAACTATAAAATCATGAAATTCCTTCTAAAAAAAGCCCTAGTATTTCTTTGTTTTATCCCCTTGTTTACTTCATGTTTGGGATTACTAAAAGACAAAGAAGAAAACTTGTCCCTCGCCGAAGATTTTAATACGGTTCGTATAAATGATCAATATAGCATTGCGCTCCCCAAATATATGAAGGAAGCAACGAATCTAAACGACGATGCTTCATTACAGTACCAAAATATTTTCAAAGAAGCGTATGTGGTTGTCATAGATGAGCCTAAACAAGATCTGATAGACGTTTTCAAAGAATTGGAAGAATGGGACGACAATAAATCGGTCGTTGAGAATTACCGTGATATACAACTTCAATTTTTTACGGAAAACATTACGGTAGACAATCAATCGCCATCAAGAGCTTTAAAAATAAACGGTATGGATGCAGAAATTGTAGAAATTGATGGTAAGGCACAAGATGTCATTTATGATATTGCCTATACCTTGGGTTTCGTTGAAGGTGAAAAAAACGTTTATATGATTATGGCATGGACACTAAAGGATAAACGAAAAAAATTCAAAAAGACCTATGACCTGGCCATTAAGTCCTTTGAGTTACTTTGATTTAGTTCATTGCATTTTACAAACGGTTTATGAAGAAATGTGTCTCTTTATCCTTCATCGTCCCCTTGTAAGTAATCCAAGCGCAATCCTTTGACTTTTGGTTCGACCATAGGTCCATCGAAGTGACCAAGCTGGATAACAAGCGCTGCTTTTTACAGTACCGTTCTTAAACTGGCAAACGTACCCTTACCCGGATGGGAAAGCTGGGTTTCGATGGTTTAATGTCCTTGGAAACCCTCAACCACATTTGATTCAAAAGGATCGCATTATATTCAATAAACCTGTTGTGCATTTTGAAATCAAAAGGTGATGAAATGTCAG
>JBCBZE010000303.1:0-4393 GCA_039815505.1 Bacteroidota bacterium
ACCGGCTCATCCTCCAGGGTTTCTATTGCAATTGCATCTAATTTATCCGATTTTTTTTCTTGGCAAGAAGTCAGTATGGCCAAAGCCATGATTACGCCCCAATATTTTTGCATTCCAATAATCTATTTCTTTGGGTTAAAGATATGGTCTACCCATTGTTTCCCCCAATTATTTAACTCTTGTTTTGAATATAACTCTGGAAAAAATACAACTTTTTGAAAACTGGGGGGCAGATAATCTTTCCAATTGGTCCCTCCCGTGGCATCTATTGATGCACTGTCCTTATCTAAATAACGATAGGCAGAGCCCATATGCATCAAAGGCCAGTTTACGTTTGCATTGATATCCATGGTTTTTAACGCCGCTATGAGTACTTTATTATACCTTATCTCTTCGGGAAGCTTCTGATATTTGTGGTATATCGTATTGTCCTTCACTTGCTTGGCAATACGAATTAACCTTGGTGTATACCTATACTCAAATTGTTTAAGTGTCAACGTTTTCTCCCCCGTGGCCGCATCCGTTGCCCCTTTCTTCCAATAGATATGCTCATATAGCTCTTCTATTGCATTTTTTGAAGAAAACCGCTCGCGCTCCGTATGGTGGACCAAATTCTCCAAGGGCGTTGCATAGACCTCTATCATTCTATATTGCGCGGATTGAAACCCACTGGCTGGCAAAAGGGCCATTCTATATTGCAAAAACTGCTCGCGTTCCATTCCCTTTATCATAATGCTGAAAGAAGAAATCAAAGCCTTGTAATAACTATTGATCCTATTTGTTTTCTCTATGAAGAATTCCACATCCTGGGATACCACATCTACCAACTGTTTCTGTTCATGAAGAATGAGCTTAAAATAAAGTTCGGTAATCTGATGGTACATTATGAAAATTTCCTCATCGGGAAAATAGGTCCGGGGAACCTGAAGACTCAATAAAGTGTCTAAATGAATATAGTCCCAATAGGTAAGGTACCGTTGGTAGAGAAGACCGTCTAAGTAAGAGCTTAAATCCTGGCCTGAGTCCTTGTATTTTTCCTCAAGTTTTGAAATCTGGGACTCCACCCGCTCCTTGTCCTTCATATACTGCTAATCCATTATTATTTTGAACTGGTTCTTTAAGCCATTATAACCAGCCAAATCTGCTTTTATAGAACCTACGGCCAAGTTGGCCTTGATTCTAATAGGGATTTTGTTGTAATCGTTAGATACCCATAAAGACAGGCTTTCTTTTTCCTTAAAAACCCTGCCAGATTGTACAAAAGGTCTAAACTTTAAACATTCGACCTTTCCATATTTAGTTCGCAATACCTCCTTGCCCAGATATTTTAGTTTAAATTTAAATACTCCGTCATCATCATAAAGCATATCCAATTGAATGGATTCACCCTTTACCAAATCATTGAATTCAAAATTATTCCTAAGATAATAAAACGCGGACAACAAGTCCTGAATACTATCTTGAAAAGTAAAATTAAACTTTTTCTTGTTCTTCTTATCGTTTAGTACCGCAATATCTCTGTTATGATCAAAATTTATTTCAACATCCTTGGTATATCCGCCCTCATCAATCTTGCGCACAAACTTATAGGGCTTCCCGTCTTTTTTTCCAAAATAGGTCTCATAGGTATCATCCACCTTAAAAAAGGCCCTGGCCAAACCTGTGGTCTTACCTTTTCCGACGACATGATAAACGGGGACATCATTGATTTTATCGGTCTTTACATGAAGCGTGGCATAGCTGGCATTTATAAAACCGTAGTGTATCCTAAACTTGAGCCATTCACCGGACTTAAAAGCCGCCCTTTTTTCTTGGGCGCTTAACGATAATCCAAGTAGAATAAAAAGTAATACGTAAAGTTTTCTCATAGCTAAACAATATGGTAAAATTACTAAAACGGTATGAAACCATTTTCTCTTTACAATTACTTAAACAAAATTTATTCCAAAGTATTGTATAGGTGCTATACGGCGCTTTACCGGAAAACTTTATTTTCAAATAGCAACTAGTGGGCAGCTATAATACCGAAAGTGTATTTTGGAAGAAAATCAAGTGCTTTAAAACAAAAAAAGCCCAGTTTACACTGGGCTTTTCCTAAATAACCAACCAAACTTTAAATTATGAAAAACCAATACTTAAAGTAATAAGGGAACCACCCCTTATGTGATACAAATTTAATATAACCTACGGGTTGTTTAAACTGTTTTAACGTACTTTAACTATAGTGTTAACAGTAATTTATAGTAGTATAATTAAAATTTGCAAATTATTAAGAAAACGAGATGTTCTATAGGGTTCCCCTTGATTCTTGCTCCCTCTCGATAGCCTCGAACAAAGCCTTGAAATTTCCCTTTCCAAAAGATTTTGCCCCTTTTCTTTGTATGATTTCAATAAACATGGTAGGACGATCTAGAATAGGCTTTGTGAAAATCTGCAAAAGATAGCCCTCCTCGTCCCTGTCTATTAAAATTCCCAGCTCTTTTAATGGGGCCAAATCTTCATCAATTTCTCCTACCCGGTCCAATACATCCTCATAATATGAGGAAGGTACCGTAAGAAATTCCACGCCACGGTCTCGAAGTGCGGTAACGGTCTCTATGATGTTATCCGTTGCCAATGCCATATGTTGTACACCGGCTCCATTATAAAATTCTATGTACTCCTCTATTTGCGATTTCTTTCTTCCATCCGCAGGTTCATTGATAGGAAATTTTATCCTCCCGTTCCCATTACTCATTACTTTACTCATGAGTGCGGTATATTCTGTTGAAATATCCTTATCGTCAAAGGACACCAATTGTGCAAAACCCATGACTTTTGCATAGAATTCACACCATTTATTCATCTCGTTCCACCCCACATTGCCTACCATGTGGTCAATATATTTAAGGCCCACATCATCGGCTTTGAAGAAAGGGTCCCAAACCTTATAGCCCGGCATAAATACCCCTTCGTAATTTTGACGTTCCACGAATATATGAACGGTCTCCCCATAGGTATGGATACCCGAAAGCACTACTTCCCCATCTGTATCTTTTACGGTCTTGGGTCCAAAGTAACTCTCTGCCCCTCTTTGTGTAGTCTCATTGTAACTCTTGGTTGCATCATCTACCCACAAAGCGATCGCTTTTACGCCATCTCCATGAGCATCTATGTGCTTATTGATTTCCCCGCCCGATTTTAAAGGCGAAGTAAGCACCAACCGTATCTTTTCCTGTTCTATCACATAGGATACCCGATCCTTCAAGCCCGTTTCGAGGCCCGCGTAAGCCAAAGGCTGAAAACCCCATGCGGCCATGTAATAATAAGCGGCCTGTTTGGCATTGCCCACATATAGCTCAACATAGTCCGTTCCCAACAGAGGTAAAAAGTCTTCTGCCTCTATATTCTCCTTGGGCAGTCGTAATGAAGTTTTATCTAATATTTCCATGGTATTTTTTTTGAATCGATTAATTTAATAGGTATACGAAAAGTATTTGGGGTAGGTGTCCAAAAATATATTTACCACATGGCCCTAAGATGGGCGGTTATATCAACCCTTAACTGTAACATTGTGTTATAAATGAGTTATACAAATATCGGAAAAAACCGTTAACTCCCGGTATTATAGCTCCCTTAAAACCAATAGCCCACACTAAAAAAGACATTCCCGGTGTCTATCTCCGGCGACCAAGAATATAATACTTGTACGGGTCCAATAAAGGATTCCCATCCATAACCCAAGCCATAGCCAGAAAAATTTGGGGCGGTAAACCATTCCCCTGTCCGGAAAAGATCATCATCCACATTGGAAAAGTTTGCGGCGAACATGAAATGATGTTTGGGAGCAAATTCAAAATCTAGTCTCCCATAGGCTTTTACAAAACTGTTCCCCGGTAGGCTCAAGAAATCATATCCTAAAAACTGCACAAAATTATTGACCAGGTCACTGCCATAGCCTCCCAGAACAAAATCCAATGAAGACACTCCTGAAGTTCCTAATTTAAAGCCTCCTTCCGATTCTATGTTCAATGATAGATTATTTGTTATAGGAAAAGCGGTACCTATTCTGGCTTTTGCAATGGAGAATTCCTTAAAATTATCATTGAAGTCCGACGATAGGACATAGAAGTGAAAATCACCATCAAAATAAATGCCTTTGGATGGGAAATACTTATCGTTATACGTGTCCAAGGTCAAAGTCCCGTATGCACTATAAAAGTTACTGTCTTCAAAAAAAGTTCTTTCTTCGGGTTGTTGTGCGGGGTTTAGATCATCTACCAAATCGTTTAATGTCCTGGTACTGTATCTTAATAATTTATGCTCCAATCCAAGGCTAATGGCAAATTCTTCCCTAAACACTGTCTGTACATAAATTTGGTTGGTGAAGTCCGTCACGTCTAGATTGATGGTA
>JBCBZE010000138.1:0-8344 GCA_039815505.1 Bacteroidota bacterium
ATGGCATCTATGGTTAAATGAAAATCCGCATTGCCCAACTCATTTTCCCCATTGGATCGCATAGGCTTTAAGTTGCCCTTGGCAATGCTATGCACCAATATCTTTATTTTGCCCCTATCCCCTAATTGCCTTTTTATCCTATGTATAAGTTCTGACCTTTTTTCGGGATGAATAGCATCTATATTGTAGTTGTAGAAATCTATTTTACTTGAAGTGATACTTTCAAATTTATCGTTAATCTTTTGTAAATCAGATTTTCTATTCCTATGAATTACTATGATATGGTATCCCTTGAGCGCCAATTTTTTTGCCGCCGCAAAACCCAAACCGCTACTTCCTCCAAGAATAAGGGCCCACTCGTTATTTGTATCGGAACGCAAGTCATGATCTACCATGTCCAAATTTAAAGTATAATATTAAAAGTATATAGTGATTACCATTCCAACAGTACTCTTTGGGCAGAAAATCCCGGACCAAAGCTCAATATTAACCCTTGTTCCCCTTTCTTAATCTCCTTTTCCAAAAATCGTTCTAGCACATAAAGTACCGTAGCACTGCTCATATTTCCATATAGACGCAAGGTTTCCCGGGTGTCATCTATATTTTTACCAAGCTTTCCAAAAAGTTCTTCGACCGTTTGTACAATTTTCTTCCCGCCCGGATGAAATATTAAATGATCTACTTCCGCTATTGATGTTCCATTTTTAGATAAAAACGGATGAACGATATTTGGGAAGTGATTTGCAATGGTTTCGGGAACTGCAGGGTCCAGAACCATCTGAAGACCATTATTGGTAAGGTCAAACCCCATAAGATGGGTCGCATCCGTAAAATGATACATTTCCTCACCCATTATTTTAGGGCCAATAGCATGGGTTTCAGAAGAAAGCAAAACGCAAGCAGCCCCGTCCCCAAAAATTGCCGCACTGACCATGTTGGCCATCGAAAAATCATCTAATTGAAAGGTGGCGGTAGGACTCTCCACAGCAACGATAGCGGCACGCTTATTGGGATTCGACTTTAGAAAATTACTGGCATAAATCAATCCGGAAACTCCGGCTGCACAGCCCATTTCCGTGACGGGCAAACGAACAACATCCTGGCGAAGACCTAAATCATTGATTAAATAAGCATCCAAGGAAGGAATCATAATCCCTGTACAACTTACGGTAATGATAAAATCCAATGAATCCGCAGACCACCGGGATCGCTCCAGTGCCTTTTTCAACACACCGGTCCCTAATGTCTTCACCTCCCGAATATAGATGGAGTTTTTTTCCTCAAAAGAAGTTGCCGTAAATACTTCTTCAATGTCCATAATACCATATCTCATATCTACAGCGGCCCCCTCAAAAATTTTAATGACCTTACGACGATATCGATCGTCTTGACCGGACAGCCATACATCTACAAAGGGAAGGATATCCTTGGTTTTACGAACATATGATGGCAGTTGTTTCGCCACCGTTGTTATTTTGACTTCGTTCATACATGGGGGGTTAGTCGATTGGTTTTTATGACCCATACATATCTAAAGGCCCATTTCCACTGTATCATATGTTGTACTTTTGGTAATGTTTGGGCAAAATGCATCAGTTCTCTCTTTTTAAATCCGCTTTTAATCGATATTAATCCGTCATACTTGGCAATTTTAGATTTTATAAAAATAGCGCGAAACAGTTTAAACAAATAGCAGGCCCATTTACTCCTTTCCAAATCATTGATAATAATACCTACACCTGCCAGTTTTACGAACTGCTTTAAAAAAATCGGAATCTGATTATCGTTAAAATGATGCATGGTGAGCGTACATAATAAAATGTCGCAATTAAAATCTGTTGAGGAGAGTTGTAAAATATCCTGTTGCTGAAAATGAATCTCGGGATAAGCAGAGGAAGTGTCTTTTCCAATTTGTATGGCCTTTTCGCTTAAATCTATCCCTACCAACCGTACCTTTTGCCCGTTTTTTCTACAAAAATGTGCTATTTCCCTCAACATACTTCCATCCCCACAGCCCATATCCATGATTGTATACAGCGCCTTGGGGTATTCGTTCATAAATTTCCCAACTTCCTTAACCGTAATTCGATTTCCCCCAAGCATTTTATTGGATAAGTTGATATCCTTTAATGTTTCCCTTAGGTCATGAATGTCCACGTTGGGGTCGTCCATTAATTCGGGTTCGGTATTTCTGGAAGATAGGTTCATTATCAAATTAGCGGTTTTCCGTGGGTTTTTCTGATCAAACTTCTAAGTAACCACGGGGATTTGGCTACACTATCGATTGCAATTGTAGACAGATTTTGGTTTAATAAGATGGATTGTAAACGCCTCCCCATTTGCAAACGTTTTTTAAAAGCAATGTTCCATCCTTTGCTGTATTCATCCTCTAGCCGGTGTCGGTCTTTGCCACCCGCATTAAAATAATAATGGATGTGTTCGCAGGCAATTTTTGCGCTATGGACCGCCATTGCCATTCCATTGCCGGATAAGGGATGTATCAACCCAGCGGTATCACCACACATGATCACATGGTTTTCTACCGTATTTTTTTGATGAAAGGAAACTTGGGCTATGCTCAATGGTTTATCAAATAGCGGTTCGGCCCTTTCGAGAAAAGACCTCAAAAAAGGGTTCTTCTTTACAATTTTCGCATTGAAGTTGGTTATATCCTTTTCCTGTTTAAAACTATCATAGGAAGTTAAATAACAGAAGTTTATCGCTCCTGTCTCCGTCATGGAAAGTCCACCATACCCTCCTCTAAAATTATGTAATGCCACCAAATTTTTAGGAAAGTCGTCATACCTGTAATGGGCCTTTACACCTAACCATGATGATTTTCTTTGGATAAAAGATCTATTCAGCTGTTTGTCCAAATAGTCTCTTTTCCCATAGGCCCCTATTACTATACGTGAAGTATACGATGTGTTGTTGCCAGTGACCGTAAAAACATCGTTTTTATAAGTAACGTTATGAACGCTTTGAAACACAAAGGGAATGTCTAGGGCAAGTGCTTTTTTATATAATAGTTCATCAAAAGCAAAACGACTTATTCCCGTACCGCCTAAAGGAAGTTTTACGTGTAGGGACTTTCCAGAGACCGTTGTTAGTTGAAGGGTATCTATGGAAACTGCGCCGGCACTGGATAAAGAAATTCCAAGGGAATCCAAATAAGCAATAATCTCATTGGAAACGTATTCTCCACATACCTTATGATGAGGATAGGACTGCTTTTCAAATACTAGGACATCGTGGTTTTTTTGGGCTAAATGCAATGCCGCTGTTAAACCGGCCAATCCTCCACCAACAATTATCACATCGTACATGTTCACCATCGGAAGATACATATTCTTAAATAAAAAATCCCGGTAGTTATACCAGGATTTTTAAGAACGGATGATACGTTTATCCCTTAGTTTTTTCAATAGCTTCTTGTTTAAGGGCCTCATTAGCTACAATGGCCAATTCTACCCTTCTGTTTTTGGCCCTTCCTTCCGGAGTGCCATTATCCTCTCTTGGTTGCGTTTCGCCATACCATTTGGTCGTAAACCTTCCACTGGAAACCCCTTGACTAACGAGGAAACTGGTTACGGATTCAGCTCTTTTTTGGGACAACGTCATGTTATATGTGTCACTGCCCGAACTATCCGTATGCCCCTCTATCAAAATATTGGAGTCCGGATATTCTTTAAAAATTCCTGCCAAACGTTCAAGGGTCGTAGAAGCCGAACCCCTAATGTTAGATTTATTGGTGTCAAAATAAACACCACTATTTTCATCAAAGGTTACGTTAATGCCTTCTCCTACCCTTGTAACCTCCGCTCCGGGCACTTCCGATTCAATACGTTCCGCTTGCCGGTCCATTCGATTGCCTATATACCCCCCGGCGGCCCCACCAACAACACCTCCTATAATGGCCCCAACGGCACTATTCTTGCTGATAAGCCCACCGATTACCGCACCTCCCACGGCTCCGATTGCGGCACCTTTTTGGGTCTTGTTTGCATTTTTCACGGTGCTACAGCTTGCAACCATGGCGAAAACCATTAAATATGACACTGCTTTTATTATTGAATATTTCATCTGTTTAATTTTTTGTGAATTGATATACTATGGTTATCGGTTCTCCGTCTACGGAAACATTGTTCTTTAAAGTCATGGCACTTTCCGTAAGGTTGGCGATATTAAGACGATAACCAATGCCTCCAGAGATGTCTTTAAGCTTTTCATCAATAAACTTGAACTGAAGCTGACTGGAGTAGTTTGCTTGTGGTTCTATCACTGACCAACGGATAAAACGATCACCACCATTACATAGCGTACTATTTTTTATGGTGTATCTCCCCGTGCTATTATTGTCCCTAAAAAACCATTGACTGCCTTCGAAACAGATATCTTCCGCATCATTGAAAATTACGGACTTAAAAGTTCCTTCGTTGTTTTCATAAGAAACGGCGTTTAGCGTCCATGTACCGCTCAATAGATTCCGTTGACCTCTTGCGGACTTGGAAATGGAGCAAGAAGCTAGTAAAATTGTGGTCGTAAAAAGCAACCAAACCGTATTTTTCATCATAATTTTTGGGTTTATCTCATCTAATATACGTCTGGAAAAAAAAATTGATTTAGCTCTATTGTTATTATTTTGTTAAAATCTATGAAACCATAAGACCTAATAGGCCATTAACGCTAACAAAGCATCGGTAAATCGTTCTTTAGGAAGATAATTATCTTCCAAGTTTTTTGCAAAAGGAATAGGGGTCTCCAGGCTAGCTACGCGTTTTACGGGGGCATCCAAATATTCAAAACAATTTTCCATCACCATGGCAGATACATCACTGGCCACGCCTCCAAAGAGACTGTCTTCCTGAAGTATAATCAACTTTCCTGTCTTTTTTACAGAAGTAAAGATGGTATTCCAATCCAAGGGTTGTAATGTCCTTAGATCAATAAGATCTGCCGAAATGTGCGACTGTTCGCTCAAAGTGTCCAAGGCCCAATGAATACCGGCGCCGTAGGAAACAATACTTACTTCCTCTCCTTCTTTTATAATACTTGCTTTGCCTAAGGGAAGCGTATAATAATCCATGGGCACGTCCTGATAGATACTTCTATACAATGCCTTATGCTCAAAAAACAGAACGGGATTGGGATCGTTTATAGCGGTTGTCAATAAACCCTTGGCATCATATGGAAATGCAGGATATACAACTTTTAAGCCTGGAGTTTTTGTAAACCATGCCTCGTTCGTCTGCGAATGAAAAGGTCCTGCGCCTACGCCACCCCCGCAGGGCATACGGATGACAACATCCGCATTTTCCTCCCAGCGATAATGCGTCTTGGCCAGATAATTTACTATGGGATTAAAACCGCTGCTTACGAAATCGGCAAATTGCATTTCCATTACCGCTTTCATTCCATTTATGGAAAGTCCCATAGCCGTGGAAACTATTGCCGATTCGCATATAGGTGTATTACGCACCCGTTCTTTACCAAAAGTTTCCATAAATCCTTCAGTAATCTTAAAAACACCTCCGTAATCGGCGATATCCTGACCCATGATGACCAAGTTATCATGGCGTTCCATGGATTGTTTTAAGCCATTTGAAATAGCATCTACCAGTCGTATGTTTTTAATAACGTTCCCAGGTGTAACATCATGGTATTTATATGCTTTAAAGACATCTTGTAGCTCCCTGCGCATACTTACCGGAACTTCATTTTCATTAAAAGCAGTTTGCAGGTTTTCATCAATTTCAATATCTATCTTTCCTTGTATCCCATTAATTGACTCCGGAGTTAAAATGCCTTCGGACAACAAAAAGGTTTCATAATTGGAGATAGGGTCTTTTTTTATCCATTGATCCATTAATTCCTGGGGGACATATTTGGTGCCACTAGCCTCTTCATGGCCCCTCATGCGAAAAGTTTTGAATTCCAGCAATATTGGCCTGGGGTCCTTTCGCATACTTTCAGATAATTTACTGACCATGGTATAAACCTGTAAAATATTATTACCATCAATACGGTGTGCTTCCATTCCATATCCCAATCCTTTATCGACCAAATTTTCGCATTTATATTGTTCATGGGTCGGAGTGGATAAGCCGTAACCGTTATTTTCAATACAGAACAGAACGGGTAAGTCCCAGACAGCCGCTATATTCATTGCTTCGTGAAAATCACCCTCGCTGGTACCCCCCTCGCCGGTGAATACGGCGGTAACCTTAGGTTGCTTTTTAAGGGTATGGGCCAAGGCTATACCATCTGCAACCCCAAGTTGAGGGCCTAGATGGGAAATCATACCTACGATTTTATAGTCTTGTGTGCCAAAATGAAAGCTTCGATCTCTACCCTTGGTAAAACCGCTTGCTTTCCCTTGCCATTGTGCAAATAGTCTGAACAATGGAATATTCCGAGTGGTAAAAACACCTAAATTTCTGTGCATCGGTAAAATATATTCGTCGGTTGCCAAAGCCGAAGTAACTCCAACGGAAATAGCCTCTTGTCCAATTCCACTAAACCATTTGGATATTTTACCCTGCCGAAGAAGAATCAACATTTTCTCCTCTATCCTTCTAGGCCTTACCATAGCTTCATAAAGATATAATTGCTTTTCCTTGCTAATATGCTTATTCTTATATTTCAAACCTGGTTGTTTCAAATGATGGATAAATGTAGCAAAAATGGCCTGAAGAAAGTTAGGGATAAGATGGGATTATTTTTAGATTGATGTCCCTTTTATTTTATTAAATTTGATAGATGAATTAAATGTAAGACAATGAGCGCTATACCAAGTGTAGATCTACAGGATTTTGTATCCGGGGATACTGCTAGAAAAGAAAAATTTATTAAAGAAATCGGTGCAGCCTTTGAAAACATAGGTTTCGTTGCTTTAAGTGGTCACTTTCTATCCGATGAACTGGTAAAAAACCTGTACGAAGAAATTAAACAGTTCTTTAAGCTCCCTCAAGAAGTAAAGGGTAAGTACGAAATCCAAGGGATTGGGGGGCAACGTGGCTACACCTCTTTTGGAAAAGAACATGCCAAGGGAAGAAAAGAAGGGGATTTGAAAGAGTTTTGGCATTTTGGACAGTATGTCGAGGACGATCCCGAACTAGCATCCGAATATCCTGATAATGTTTTAGTATCGGAACTCCCCAATTTTAACTCTATTGGGAAGGAAACATATCAGATGTTGGAAAAAACGGCAAGATATGTCTTAAGAGCGTTGGCCTTGCATTTGGACCTGGAAGAAACCTATTTTGATGCGTATATTAAAAACGGAAACTCTATCCTACGGCCCATACATTATCCGCCTATTACCAACGAACCCAAAAATGCGGTTAGAGCGGCGGCGCATGGAGATATTAATCTTATTACACTTCTTATGGGAGCACATGGCAAGGGGCTTCAAGTAAAAAATCATGATGGTGAATGGGTCGATGCCATAGCAAAGCCCGATCAATTAATGATCAATGTAGGTGATATGCTTTCCCGCCTAACAAACAACAAGCTTAAATCCACCATTCACCAAGTAGTTAACCCACCAAGGGAATTATGGGGCACTTCTCGGTATTCCATACCCTTCTTTATGCACCCCATAAGCGAAATGCCCTTGAATTGTTTAGAGAACTGTATAGATCCAGATCACCCAAAGCTTCATACCGATATTACCGCTGGCAAATTTTTACATGAACGATTAATAGAACTAGGCCTTATAAAAGGATAGTATATACCCATTACACCCATATGACCATACATGCTAAGATCATACCCGGATATGGTGCGGCTTCCGGAAAAAATAAAGATAATAGATATCCAAACGGCACCATTGCGGAGCAAGCAGCATACTTTAAGGCGCTTGGGCTGGATTTAAGCCCCTATTTTTTAGGAACATTGAATATAGATATATCCCCGTACTCCTTTGAACTGGTTAAGCCCAAATATTTTTTTGAGCAAATTGATTGGTCGGAATTTATATCCCCGGAAAATTTTTATTTTTTTGATGTTTCGTTGCTCTATCAAACCAAAACATATAAGGGTCTCATTTATATGCCCGACCCCAAGACCAAAGAAGAACATCTTCAGAAAACCACAACTTTAGAACTCATTCTTCCTAAAATCGACGGCTTGGTATACGGAGTGGATATAACGGTTACCATAGATCCGGAACAACTTAAACTCAAAAATCTAGAGTAATCGATATGGACCTGCAAGACCAATTAAAAAATTTGTTCCCGGACCATATCCCACAGAAAGCGGAGGCTAAGAAAGCGGAAAATACCATTTGGTTACAGGAAGAGCCTATCATCTGTAAATATGAAAAGCGTAAGGGAAAACCAAT
>JBCBZE010000009.1:0-30931 GCA_039815505.1 Bacteroidota bacterium
TAAATGAACTAATTTAATAAGATACTTCATGATAGATTTATTAATTGTTTGCGCTTACTTCATTATTGTTTTTGTAACCGCTATTACAGGAAAAACCTCAAAAGATGCCACTACGGAGGAATATTTCCTGAGCTCAAGAAATTTGCGTTGGCCGTCCATTGCTTTTTCCACAATTGCAACTAATGTACAGGGGTATCAGTTTTTGGGTTTTATGGGCTCTGCTTACCTATATGGTTTGGCCCAGGCGAATTTTGAAATTAATGCTATTCAAGGCCTGCTATTGGCAGCTTTCATTTTTGTCCCCATGTACCTTAGGGAGAAAATCATTACGATAACCCAATTCATAAAAACGCGTTTGGGAAGCACCGTTGCCCTGCTCTATTCGGCATCCAATATCCTATTATTTTCCACTATAACTCTGGGGGCCGCTCTGTTCTGGGGTGCCTATTCGGTTGATCTTGTTTTTGGGGATTACCTATCCTTTATTCATCAAGACCGGCTGACCCGTATTGCTATTTTAATCGTCTTTCTTGGTCTGTTCTCCGCAACCTATACCTATTTTGGCGGGTTGGCCGCTGTGGTGCGCACAGATGTGATTCAGTTTGCCATCTTATTATCCGGAGGGATCGTTGTTCTATTTATTGCGGTACATCATCTCGGTGGATGGTCACAGTTTTACGTTAAGACTGAAAATTTAATGCACTTACATCTACCTGCGGACCATCCAAAACTTCCATGGATCCACATTTTTGGCGCATTCCTTTTAAACATCAATTATTGGTGCGCCAACCAATCCGTGGTACAACGTTCCCTCGCTGCAAAAAGCTTAAAAGATGTACAGATAGGCCTTATGGTGGGCGGACTCATGAAATATTTTATGGCGGCCATTATAATTCTGCCGGGTATTGCCTTGGTGGGTATTTTGGGAGACGGTGGCTTGGCCGATCCGGATTCGGCATTCCCCTATTTGGTAAATACGTATTTACCCGTCGGTTTAAAAGGGCTAATTCTTTGCGCTCTTTTTGCCTCTTTAATGAGTACAGTGGACTCCACATTTAACTCCTTGGCTACCCTGTGGTCCATTGATATCTATAAAGTCTATGTAAATAAATCGGCATCTGACCAACAAATTGTTAAATCAGGTAAAAAAGCTATTTTAATATCCTTTATTTCCGGGGTAGTAATAGGGATTGTGTTGTTATATATAAAATTCAAGGATTCTGGTGCGGCTTTTACGCATACGTTGAACGAGCTACGTTATTTTATTAATTGCGGTATTGTTGTACTGATAAGTGCGGCGGCTTTCCTTATGATGCCTAAACACAGGGTAGCGCTATTTGGGTTTTTAGCTACCATTCCCTTACAATTCGCATTCATTTATGGTTTCCCGGACATGAACTATTTGGTAAGGGCCATGTGGGTGATTCTCATAGGGTTTACCATCGTATGGCTGGGATCTAGAACCGGATTTATTAAAGATAAGCTTCGTCCCGAACCGGCATCTCCTATGCTGGCCAAAGCCGGAATAGGGATGATATTGTCATTGGTAGCATTGCATATCATATTTCATTAATGTTCCATGGACAGGCGAAATTTCATTACTAAAAGTGCGCTCGGTACGCTAACCGCCTTACTGGGTACGGATATCGCATTCGGGGATGTGATCCCTAAGGATTATACCCTTTTAGCACTACAAGACCAGGACCCTTTTAAATTGTTTGGCAAGGACAAAGGAATGTCCGTTTTGAATACAAAACCCTGGAACATTGAGGCTAAGGCACATTTATTGGACGATAGGGTAACACCTAACAAATATATGTTCATCCGGAACAATGGTCTGGTTCCAGAGAGTATTAATGGTAAGGACTGGAAACTTACCATTGATGGGGAATCCGTATCACAAAAAAAAACCTATTCGCTTCAAGAACTAAAATCCAAGTTTAAACACTATACCTATCAACTTACCCTTGAATGTGGTGGTAATGGGAGAAGCGAATTTAATCCACCTGCAAAAGGGAATCAATGGACCATTGGTGCTGTTTCATGTGCATCATGGACAGGAGTTAGGTTAAAAGATGTATTACGGGACGTAGGCATTAAGGATGATGCCGTATATATAGGGTATCATGCTGTGGATAGACATTTAAGCCTTAATCCTGAGAAAGAACCTATATCTCGCGGAGTTCCTATTGCAAAGGCGTTACAGGAAGAAACCCTTTTGGCTTTTCAAATGAACGGAAAGGATATTCCATTGGTCCATGGGTACCCCTTACGGTTAATAGCAGGGGGATGGCCGGCTTCAGCCTCGGGAAAATGGGTTAATAGAATAAGTGTTCGCGACAAAGTGCACGATGGTGCTAAAATGACCGGTACATCCTATAGGGTCCCTTGTGAACCGGTCTCTCCTGGGGAGAAAGTCGCCGACAAGGACATGTGCATTATAGAATCTATGCCCGTGAAATCCTTGATTACATATCCAAAGTCAGGAGCAATACTAAAAAAAGGGGAGGCATTGCAAATTAGGGGACATGCTTGGGCAGGAGAACTTTCAGTATCCAAAATAGAGTATTCATTGAATTTTGGATCAACTTGGAATACGTGTACCCTTGAAAAGCCTGTAAATCGTTTGGCTTGGCAGCATTTTAAGGCATCCATAACCAATTTCCCAAAAAAGGGATATTATGAAATCTGGGTAAAGGCAACAGATACTACAGGGGTAAGTCAACCCATGTTATTACCAGGTTGGAATCCCAAAGGGTATCTCAACAATGCATGTCATCGTATAGCCGTTAAAGTCTCTTGATATGGCTTCCCAAAATGAATTTAGGAAACAAGTAAAAGTCATATACCGCTATTTAGTGCTCACTATTTGTGGTATACTTCTTATAGGATTAGGTTTTGTTTATCTTATGATCGATCCATCCCTATCTATTTTGGATGACCCGGAAGAGGATTTAATTACCGTTACCGATGTCCCGGATTTTAAAGAAGACGAGATAGTAGATGGAGTTCATTTAAGTACAGGGTTTACGGATGGAGAAGGACTTGTACAGGTAATCCAGAACTGTACAAATTGTCACTCTGCCGCCCTTGTTACACAAAACAGAATGACCCGTGAAGGTTGGACGGCTACTATTAGATGGATGCAGGAGACACAAAATCTTTGGGACTTGGGAGAGAGCGAAGAAATCATTGTGAACTATCTTACAACCTACTATGCCCCGGATGAAAAAGGAAGAAGGGAAAATTTGGTGGACATAGAATGGTATGAATTAAAGGATTGATGCATACCACTATCTTTCCTTACCCTACGAATTTAAAAACGATACGGTCCTTTTTGGTTTTAATACCTCATCAACGGACATCTTGATAACGCTCATGTATACGTTGCTTAGAAATTGAATAGATAAACTACATCAAAATATTAACGATATACATTTTACGGATTCCTCTAAGTTTACTTATATTGCCGCTTATCTTTTACCCGTGCATGAATAAGATTTTTGGTTTGTTTTCGGCGATAATTATACTGTGCTGCGCCTGTACTGACAAAGAGGAAAAACTATTTAAAAAATTAGCTTCTTCCCAAACGAATATTACATTTAAAAACCAATTGAGGGATACTCCTGAACTGAATATCCTTACGTATCTCTACTTCTACAATGGTGCGGGTGTGGCCGCCGGTGATTTCAACAACGATCATCTAATCGATCTTTATTTCACCTCTAATCAAGGGGCGGACAAATTGTACATAAATCGAGGTGATCTTAAATTTGAGGATGTAACACAAATCTCACATATTGAAAATACCGGAAATTGGACAACTGGGGTTACCCATGTAGATATTAACAATGATGGCTTGCTGGATATTTATATCTGTAAAGTAGGGAATTACAAAGAAATTAAGGGAAGAAATCTGCTATACGTAAATCAAGGGGTGAATAAGGAAGGTGTGCCTACTTTTAAGGAAGATGCTGCCTCATATGGGCTTGCATTTTCTGGTTTTTCTACACAAGCTTCCTTTTTTGACTATGACCTGGATGGAGATTTGGATATGTATCTTATGAACCATTCCGTACATCCCAATGGAAATTATGGAAAAGGCAACCGACGAAAAGAAATAGATTCGCTTTCCGGGGATAAACTCTATAAAAATAATGACGGAAAATTTGAGGATGTAACTTCCAGATCGGGAATATATCAAGGCAAGATAGGCTATGGTCTGGGGTTGGCGATTAGCGACCTCAACAATGATGGTTATCCCGATATTTATGTAGGCAATGATTTTTTTGAAAATGACTATCTCTATATCAACCAAAAAGATGGGACCTTTAAGGAAGTTATCTCTTTGGATGACCGTAAATTAGGCCATACGACCCATTTTTCCATGGGCAATGACATAGCGGATATCAACAATGATGGTCTTACCGATCTTATCTCTTTGGATATGCTTCCCGAAGATTTGGAAACCTATAAAACCTCAGGTCTGGAATATGCTTTTCCCATTTACAAGCAATATCTAAAAAATGGATACGCACCACAGTATATGCAAAATACCCTGCACCTAAATTTGGGGGGGACCAATTTTAGCGAAATAGCAAACCTTAGCGGTATATCCGCTACAGAATGGTCCTGGGGAGCATTGTTGGCAGACTATGATAATGACGGCCATAAAGATCTGTTTATCTCCAACGGTATTAAAGGGGCGACCAATGATATGGATTTTATAAGTTTTATCGCCAACGATAATATCCAAAAAAGAATAGACCAAGGAATGAACAGCGAGGAAATGGCATTCATAGATGAAATCCCTGAAAAAAAAGTGCCCAATTATTTTTTTAGGAACAATGGAGATTTAACCTTTTCGGACACTACTTCCGATTGGTACCAAAAAGAGAATTCCTTCAGTAATGGAAGTGTGTATGCCGATTTGGATAATGATGGAGATCTAGACCTAATCGTAAATAATGTAAACGATGAAGCTTATGTTTTAGAGAATACCTCTGCAGGGAAAACCGCTAATAATTTTTTACAAGTGGCATTCAAAGGAAATAAAGAAAATCCGAACGGTATTGGGGCAAGAATATATGCTTATTCAAAAAACGGGGTAATATCCCAAGAAAATTTCATTACAAGGGGATACTTGTCTTCCGTTGCCAACAGTATACATATGGGTATAGGCAGAGATTCCATTATAGATTCCATTCAAATTATTTGGCCCGGTGGGAAACATCAATCCATAAAATCAGTACTTACGGGTAACCTAATGGTGAATTTTAAGGATGCCAAAGGTAATTTTTATGAAGGCCTGCAAAATAGAACCAATTTCTTTGAACTAAAATTAGATACCATAACCGATTTCACCCATGAAGAACAACCAACCATAGAATTCAATAGGGATCCTCTGGTCCCCTTCGCAAATTCCAATCAAGGACCTTCTATTTCGGTTGCGGATATAAACGATGATGGTTTGGATGATTTGTTCATAGGTGGTGCCAAAAGACAAGCCTCTGCCCTGTTTACCCAAGATGCTTCCGGCAGATTTACAAAAGTGCAAGAAAACCTATTTATGGAAGATGCAATGAGCGAGGATGTCTCCCATGTATTTTTTGATGCCAATAAGGACAACACAATGGACCTATTGGTGGTCAGTGGCGGCAATGAATTTACATCTTCCAAAAGAATAAAACCCCGATTATACCTCAATATTGATGGTGTCTTTGAAAAAGACAGTACCCAATTTAAAACCATTGAAGCCAATGCCTCAAGGGTTGGAACCGTAGATTTTGACAATGATGGGGATATGGATATTACCATTGCCTCTGATCAAATTCCCCAGCAATTTGGAAAAACTTCCGCACAATATCTCTTCCGTAATGATGGAAATGGAAATTTTGAAGACGTAACGAACAAAATTTGTCCCGATTGTAAAGAGGTAGGTAATGTCAAAGATTTTAGTTGGGCAGATCTGGATAATAACGGATTTAAAGATCTTATCTTGGTCGGTCATTGGATGCCGGTCACCATTTTTATGAATACCAACGGAACTTTGGAAAAGCGAACATCATCCGGTCTCCACAAAACAAACGGTTGGTGGAACACCTTAAAAATAGAGGATTTTGATAAAGACGGCGATATGGATATGATTGCTGGAAATTGGGGGATAAATAGCAAGTTCACAGCTTCTTCACAAAAACCTATTACACTCTATAGTAACGATTTTGATAATAATGGATCTATAGAACCATTGGTCACCTATTTTTATAAGGAAAAGGAAACCCCATTTGCGTCAAAAGATGAATTGGTAAAACAGATGCCATTTTTGAACAAGAAGTTTCTTTCCTACCAAAGTTTTGCCTCGGCGGATATGAATGATTTATTTGCAGCTGAAAAACTTGATAAAGCCTATAAAAAAGAGGTGTTTGAACTAGCAAGCTGTTACTTTGAAAACGATGGAAATGGTCATTTCATCAAAAAGGAACTCCCTTTAATTGCCCAAGCTTCAACCATTAGGGATATAGGGATAGAGGATTTTGACAAGGATGGATTCTTGGATGTCATATTGGTTGGGAACGATTATGAAATTAGCACACAATTGGGTAGGATGGACGCTTCCCATGGGGTACTTTTGCGTTTCGTTGAAAATGGATTTCAATGGGCTAAAGACTGGAAGGTGGATATTTCAGGTCCAGCGAGGAGTATAGCTAAAATTACAATAAAAGATAGTGAAGGTTATATCGTTGGTGTCAATAACAATAAACCCTTATTTATTTCAATACCGACAGAATGAAAATCTATAGTTCAATAAAAAATAAAAGTTTGAAAAAAGGTTCTTTTATATACGGCGTGCTTGCCCTTTTAATTCTAGTAGGCTGTGGAAAAAAAGAGGGAGGGTTATTCCTTAATCCGGAAGGAAAGGATACAGGTATAACCTTTGCCAATTCAATTGCTGAAAACAACGAACTGAACATCTTGGACTATCTCTATTTTTATAATGGAGGTGGCGTCGCCATAGGTGACATCAATAATGACGGATTACCCGATATTTTCTTTTCCGGGAATCAGGTAAAAAACAAACTATACCTTAACAAAGGAAATCTTAGGTTTGAAGATATTACCGATACTGCAGGCGTTCAAGGAAATAGCACATGGAACACGGGTGCCGTTATGGGAGACGTAAACGGTGACGGACTTCTGGATATTTATGTTTGTGCCGTAGTAGGATTAAATGGTTTTGATGGTCATAATGAACTGTACATTAACGGTGGAGATGGTTCCTTTACGGAGCGTAGTTCCGAATATGGTTTGGATTTTGATACCTATAGCAGCTCCGCGGCCTTTCTGGATTATGATTTGGACGGTGACCTGGACATGTACCTATTAAACCATGCCGTACATACCCAAGAATCGTTTGGAAAGGCAGCGTTGAGGTATAAAAGAAATTACCAAACCGGTGACAAGTTACTTCGAAACGATGGTGGTAAATTTACCGAGGTAAGCGAAGAAGCAGGTATTTTCGGTGGAATTAATGGTTATGGTCTAGGGGTAGCGGTTGCCGATTTTAATCAAGATGGCTATCCGGATATCTATGTTGGCAACGATTTTCATGAAGACGATTACTATTATTTAAACAACGGTGATGGTACCTTCACCGAAAGTTTAAAACAATATTTTGGTCATTCCACACGGTTTTCCATGGGTAATGACGTTGCGGATATCAACCATGACGGAATGCCCGACATTATATCCCTTGATATGTTACCGGAGGAAGAAATTCCGCTTAAGTCGTCTGAAGGGGACGACAATGTACAAACCTTAAAACTTAGAACGCAACGTTACGGGTATCATTATCAGTTTACACGAAACATGTTACATGTAAATAGATCCAATGGTCAGTTTATGGAAACTGCATTGTTAAGCGGTATAGCCGCCACGGATTGGAGTTGGAGTGCACTCTTTGGAGACTATGACCAAGATGGGGAGCAAGATATATTTATATCCAATGGTATTCCTAGGCGTCCCAATGATTTGGATTTTATCCGATTTCTTTCAGATGAGCAGATCAGAAAAAAAATAAACAACACTAAATTAGTGGACCAACAAGCATTGGATCTAATGCCTTCGGGATCTATGCACAATTATATCTTTCAGGGTTCCAAAGAACTTCGCTTTACCGACAAATCGAATGAATGGATTACAAGAGATACCACAATTTCCGGAGCTACCGCTCTTGGAGATTTGGACAATGATGGAGATTTAGATGTGGTAACCAATAATATCAACGGTCCAGCTATTCTTTATATCAATAAAACAAACGATAAGAATAACTACCTAAAAATAAAATTTAACTATAAAAAAGGCAATAACCTTGGAATTGGCACCAAGGTGTTCTCCTATCATCAAGGAAAGCTTCAATATAAAGAATTGTATACGGTCAGGGGTTTTCAAGCTTCTTCGGAACCGGTTGTTCATTTCGGATATGGAAAAGCGGACCAAGTGGATTCCTTAAAAATTATATGGCCCGATAAAACATATCAACTTGTAAAAAACATAACTGTAAACCAGACCCTTATCCTAAAACCGGAAAATACAGAACCTAATCCTTATGCGTCCGATACATATATAAAAGAGGCTATTTTTGAAAAAACCACCACTAACTTGGGAATAGATTTTACACATCGGGAGGATGGGTACATTGATTTCAACCGGCAAAAACTTATCCCGTATCAAATTTCCGATAGAGGTCCTGCAACCGCTATCGGCGACATAAATAATGATGGAAAAGAGGACATTTTATTAGGTGGGTCCATGCGGGTACCGTCCAAAATATACCTTCAAAAAGATTCATCCTACATAGAGCAGCGTATCTTATCAATAGCAAAAGATTCCATAAAGGAAGATATTAGTGCAGTAATTGCAGATTTCAACGATGATCATCTAAATGATATTTTTATAGGAACGGGCGGGGGTAACTTTCGTCGCAGAGCAGATGCACTTGCGGATAGTTACTATATACAGAATGATTCCACCATGGAAGTTTCCGTACTTCCGGAATACTCGGAGAATATTTCCATTGTATTGCCCAATGATATAGATCAAGATGGTGATTTGGACCTTTTTGTAGGCAGTAATGCTGTCCCTTCAGACTTCGGAAACATTCCAAATTCTTATCTTTTGAAGAACAATAAGGGTTCTTTTGAGCTATCCAAAAACACGGCGTTGCAACAGGTGGGTATGGTAACGGACGCCATTTGGTCAGATTTTGATGATGATGGCGATAAAGATCTTATTGTAGTTGGCGAATGGATGTCACCCACATTCTTTAAAAACAATAAGGGTTCTCTTTCCCAAGTCGATGTTGGTAATAAAAACCTTAACGGACTTTGGCAAAGCATCGCTCCAATGGATATTGATAATGACGGTGATATGGATTATGTGCTAGGGAATTGGGGTATGAATACCAAGTTTAAGGCAAGTGCCAAAAACCCAATGAAAATGTTTTATGGTGACCTGGACACCAATGGAACGACCGAGACCATAATTGCATTGGAGAAACAAGGGAAATATTATGCAATCCATGGTTTGGATGAACTAGCGGGGCAATTGGTAAGTCTGCGTAAAAAATTCACGACTTATAAGGATTTTGCAGGAAAATCCATTAAGGAAATTTTTGACAAGAAAATGCTTTCCAACGCTAAAGTATTAGAAGTTAGTGTATTGGAGTCTGGATATTTAAAAAATGAGAATGGAAAATTTAACTTTATTCCGTTTGCAGACCAAATGCAGATAGCACCGATAACCTCGTTGCTTACCTATGATTTTGACGGTGATTCCAAGAAGGAGCTTCTTGCTGCCGGCAATTACTTTGGAGTTAAGCCCTATCATGGAAGATTTGATGGCTTCTCGGGCGCATTGATACAAGATGAAAAAAATGTAATTTTAGGACATGAAATAGGGCTGGACTTTTTTCAAAAATCAGTTCGCCACTTAAATATAATTACCTTGAAAAAGCAACCCTATCTATTGGCGACCATCAATAATGATACAATACAAGTTTATAAATTACCGCAGAAACAGATAAATTGAAGAAGATGAAAAAGATAATAAGGCTGTTGGGCATCGCCCTTTTGATATCCTCGTGCAATTCAAAGGAACAAGAATCGATAACCATAAGTCCGGAAGATTACCATACCTCGGTCGATAAGGTAACCGAAGTAATGATACATGATATTTTTTCACCACCGGTGGCCAGTAGAATATTTGTTTACCCAAATATTGCTGCCTATGAAATTATAGCCCAGGCCAATGAAGAATATCTTTCCCTGGCAGGACAAGTGCATGGGTTAAGCGCTGTTCCCAAAATGGATTCCACATTGAACATCAACCCAAAACTAGCTGCCTTGATAGCGCATATGGATGTCAGCAAGGAACTTATTTTTTCCGAGGATAGAATAATTACGTTACGTGATAGCTTGTATACCGCATGGAAAAATACAAACGAAGCACAGTTTAAAGCGTCCCAAACCTATGGACTTAAAGTCGCTGATCATATCAAGAATTGGTTGTCCAAGGATAACTATAGCCAAACGAGAACAATGCCCAAATTCACGGTATTGACGGAGGACGAATCGCGTTGGCAACCTACTCCACCATCATACATGGATGGTATAGAGCCACATTGGAATAAAATACGTTCCTTCACCCTTGATTCCGCCGATCAATTTAAGCCACTTCCCCCACCACCCTTCTCTATGGAAAAAGGGTCTGATTTCTATAAAGAACTAAGAGAAGTATATGATATAAGTATGGAGATTACATCCAAAGGGGACGAATCCGAAGAAATAGAGATTGCACAATTTTGGGATTGCAATCCGTATGTATCCACTACCCGAGGCCATCTGATGTTTGCCACTAAAAAGATAACACCGGGAGCCCATTGGATCGGTATCACCAAAATAGCTTCCCGAAAAACCAATAGCGATTTTGATACGACTGTTTTTGCCTACACAAAAACCTCTATAGCCATTGCGGATGCATTTATTAGTTGCTGGGATGAAAAATACAGAAGCAATTTAATCCGGCCAGAAACTTTGATAAATCAGCATATTGATGAAAATTGGCAACCTATTTTACAGACTCCTCCATTTCCTGAATATACCAGTGGACATAGTGTTGTGTCCGGGGCTGCGGCAACGGCCTTAACGGATGTATTTGGAGATAATTTCGCTTTTGACGATGATACGGAAGTGGCCTATGGGCTCCCCATTAGAAGTTTCACTTCGTTTAACAAAGCGGCGGATGAAGCCGCAATAAGTAGAATGTACGGAGGAATTCACTACAGGGCAGCTGTAGAGGTCGGGGTAAAACAAGGGCGTGATTTGGGAGCGTTTATGCTCAACAAACTAAAGATGAAAAACAAATCTCTATTAGCTTCCAAGTAATCCATGGGAACCCGCAAGAAAATTTTTCTCTTTATAAGTGTATTGGGATTGGCCCTATTGGCGTGGTATCTTTTTGTTAAAACTTACGATTATCAAATACATTTTAGTGAAAAAACCGCTCCAGGAACCTTATTTTATATGGTGGAAAACTGGGGGCTAACATTGGACAAAAAGAATCAACTAGAAATTTTGAATACAGAAAAACACCACTTTTCTTTTATAAGGCAGAATTTAAAAATTGGTGATAGTCTAATTCGCTTGGATTGGAGTTTTGAAAGTAAAAATGATTCTATTACGAATATTACCGTGAGGGCAACGGATATGGAACATAGTATGGCCACAAGAATTAAAAATCTATACACGGACCCTCCCTTAAAAAAAATATTTCTTTCCAAGTTCTCGGATTTTAAAGCAAGCTTGGATTTTCATCTAAAGGAACACAAGGTGGGCATTATCGAGGAAGTTGAAATACCTAAAGGCTTTTATGCATACGTAAGCACTGAAAGTCCATTACCTCAAAAAGCAAATACGATGATCGCCGAAAACAGCAAAATTGTTAGTTGGCTTACGGAAAACAAAATTAAGATTTTGGACGAACCTATTTTAGAAGTTACTTCTTGGGATATTGAAAATGATGCTATACGTTTCAATTTTATGTTTCCAATCCGGGAAACGGACTCTTTACCCCTTCATGATGAAATCAAGTATAAAAAATACGGTGGTCAAAAGGCTATAAAGACAATTTTTAATGGCAATTACATGATATCGGATAGAGCATGGTTTGCCTTATATGCATATGCCGAAAGGAATAAGCTTGAAATAGAGGAAAGGCCGGTAGAATTTTTCTTCAATAACCCCATGGAAGGTGGAAACGCACTTGAGTGGAAAGCAGAAGCTTATTTACCCTTAAAATTGGACCAATGACTAAATTTATAGGCATCCTTATTTTTGTATGCTTCATAAGCTGTTCCCAATATGGACAACTTACCTATGTGACCAAGCTCCCAAAGAAATTAAAGGAAAATTCAGGAATGGTCGTAGTTAGGGAATCCAAAGTTTGGTTTATTGCGGACAATGGTAATCCGGACAAAATCTACGAGGTTAATCTTGATGGGCAGCTACTCAAGGAGTTAAAGGTTACGAACGCTAAGAACGGCGATTGGGAGGATTTGTCGAAAGATGACAAAGGGAACATTTATATAGCCGATTTTGGAAATAATGCCAATAAAAGGAAAGACTTGGTTATCTATAAACTTCCCAATCCGGATATAGAAAAGGGGGAAAAGATAAATGCGGAAAAAATAAAATTCACCTATCCGGAGCAGAAAAATTTTCCTCCTGATAAGCATCGCTTGCTTTTTGACGCCGAAGCCTTGTTTTATAGCAATGATTATTTATACATTATCACTAAGAACAGAACTAGACCTTTTACAGGAGAAGCATTGATCTATAAGGTCCCTTCCTCCAAGGGGAGCTATAAGGCGCAATATGTAAATACGTTTACTCCATGTAAGGAAAAAGGAACTTGTCAGGTTACTGCTGCCGATGTTTCTCCCGACGGCAAAAAAATTGCCGTATTGGGTTATGGAAAACTTTGGGTATTTACCGATTTCGTTGGCGAGGACTTTACCCAGGGAAAAATGACGACCATAGACTTACAGGCCAATACCCAGTTGGAATCCATTTGTTTTACGGACAATGAAACCCTTTTACTATCCGATGAACAGCAAGGAATTACCGGAAGAAACCTGTATTCCTATTCCCTTAAAAACTAACTAGAAGCCAAAGCCGAGTCCAAAGGTAAAACGTGCCCCATCGTCACTACCAAACAGTGCTAAACTTATGGAAGTAAAGTTGGCGGCATTAAAGAAAAAGCCTCCTCCATAAGAAGTATGCCACACATTGGAACTATCTCCTGGAAACCAAACCCTACCATAGTCAAAACCACCATAAATACCTACAGAAGTAGGAACAATTCCTGTTCTTATTTTACGAAGATTAAGTCTCAGATCCGTATTTTGATAATAGGATGTTTTCCCGGTAAAGCGCTGGTTTCTAAACCCTCGTAAACCATCAAAACCTCCGATACTGGCACCCTGGTAAAATTCATAGTCATCCCCTATATTAAAATGGGCTTTCCATTTTGTGGCAAGTACCAATCTTCCACTGGGAATCAGTCTATAATCAAAAGAGAGGCTTGGTACAACAAACCCATAACTCTGCCCACTGTTTTCCGTGCTGCTCTTATACCCCACATGCAATGAGGTAGCCATCCCGATGGTAGGGAAAGCCGCACTATCGGAATTCTCATAGGTATATTCGGCATCGGCACCAAAAAAACTATTTTCTCCCTCTTCATTTTCCTGCATAAAGAAGGTGTTTATAAAACGATCTTCGGTATTTTCAACATCTATATCCTCGTAAGAAACCCCTATCCTGAATTTTGACCCAAAATCTCCTCGCCAAACCAAAGAGGGTGTAAAACTAAGGTTGCGTATTTTTACCCGATTAAAATCCAGCTCTAAATCATCATCATCATTTACACTTTCATTACCAAAACCAAAAAAGTTGATACTAAAATTAGGGCTGGTAAACTTAGCGCCCAATTCTAGATTGGCTTTCCCGAGTACCTGGGCAAACTCCCCCCTATACCCAATGTCATAACCACTTGTCGCAAAATAAAAAGAGGCGCTGAAAGAATGCTGACTGGTAAACGGATTTTGTTTGAACCCGTTAAACGTATACGTGTCCGCAAATCCGATTCTAACGCCATCATCGGGATTAAACCCAACAGTGGGGATAATTTGGTTGTTACTGCTCTTCAATAGCGTTGGCCTGTACGTATTGGTCTCATAATCATTGGTTAGGCGCTTTTTGGCACCATTGGTCTTCTTAAAGGTATTTTTTTTGGCCTTATTATCATAAATATATACGCCCCTACTATCGTCCACATCGTAGATATCATTATTTTGTCCACCGACGATACGTATTCTTTTTACCCCGTTTTTTACCCCTCGGACTTCAAAATAATCGTCGTCATCCAAACCATATAACCATATTTCCTTGGTCATGGCCCTATCATACGTTTTATCAAAAAAGGCATCTGCCTTTTTTCCATCCTTGATACGATAACCAATAACTTGCGTTTTGCCATTGGGTAATCCGGTTATGGTAAAATAATCATCCTTATCCGTACCCGTTACTATAGAAAACTTATTGAGTATACTATAATATTCCCTAGCTGTTTCGACCAAATTTGCTTTTCTGGATAATAGTACTTTTTTAATCCGTGCCATAGTCTCTTGATCACGTACTTCCTTGGGAAAAGCTTCCAAGGCCCTATCAATAACTTCAGGGGTTATATTCTTTTGCAAAAAAGTCGCTTGCTCATCCCAAGTTTCAGGATCGGTTTCGGCCAAGAGTGCCATGTCCAGGGCAAAGGTCAAGGGAGAGGAAGTAAATCCTTTTACACTTCTGATTTCTTCATTGAACCCTTCGAATATTCCCAAAGAAGGAACTATTCGAGTAGCCAACTTCATAAAAGAGCCGTCTCCCCAAATAGAAAATACTTGATCTCTATCCCTTGGAATGGGCCTATAAACCACATTGCCCGTTTCCTTATCCTTAAACTCCGCCCATCTCCACTGATCTACATGCCTATCCCAATCTCCAATCATAATATCGAACAAACGCGCTTTAACATAGGCGGTTTTATCAATAGAGTACTTCTCGTCTTTTCTCAGTTTTTTTAACAAGTCGTCGGTACTTTCGAGTTTATCCGCATAACCAAAACTAGCCTTATCCCCATGACCATCGGTTGTGCGTTCCTCAACCATATAAAGTTCATCCCCAAACTCATCATCATAGCCACTTAAGGCGTTTTGCTTGGGAATATAATAGAGCACCGGATTCGTATGGTATATACCTACCGCATCGGATAACACGCCTGCGGTTAGGGGCGCATAAGGATGTGCACCGGTATACAGATCTAGAAGTAAATCTTCAATGGAAGTGTCTTCGAACTTCCCTATGATATATTGTTCTTTAAAGACCAATGCTTGCAAGTATACTTCTGCACTTTTCTTTACCGCCCGCATTACATATTCCTGGCCATCGGGATTGATCATCCGAAGAGACCTGGACTGATGTCCCCCACCTTTACGCAACACTTTTAAACCTCCATAAAGGGTATCCAAATTTACGGTAGGCGCTGTAACCTTGGTTGCATAGACATCACGATATCGCTCCCCCCAAAAAGACTTATGAAAGTTACTCTTGTCCACCTCTTCATCCGTATAAACGGATGCTTTTACCTCTGAAGGAAAAGTGTCATCGTATTGCCTTGTCTCTTTCTTTTTATCTGCTTCCAAAACCTCCGTGGTAAACAAAAATTCTTCGTTATCGGCACCCTCCATTACGGTATAATAGCGAACTCTGGAAGACCCATCCGAATACACTTCCATGGCGGCATATCCTATTTTACCGGTAGAGAACTGACTACCGTTCAATAAGCGTGTTGCGCCCTTATTGGCCCCCGATCCACTTACAATTTGTGGTGTATTATCTTCAACAATATATTGAAGGCTATGCTCATGTCCAGATACGAAAACCACTTTTTCTGAAAACTGGGCCAAGGTTACAATACGTTTCCTGAGCTCTCTATACCTCTTATTATTGACATCCGTTGTAGAAGCGCCGGTAGTTCTTCGCAGTATATTGACAAAAGATCCTAAAACAGGTGCTAAATTTTGTTTGAAAGAAAACTGCCCTCCATGGGAACCATAGGTAAACATGGGATGGTGCATCGCAAAAATCGTAGTTTTATCTATATTTTTTTTAATCAAACCCTCTAACTCTTCAAAAAACTTCTCCCTATCCTTAATATCACATTCATCGTTCATGGTAGGATGTTTATCCCAATTCGTCAAATACCATTCCGTATCTATGGCAATAACAACGATATCTTCGTTAATATCAATTTTTTGGATAGGACAGCCATCTTCCGGAAAAAAAACATCCTTATTGTCCAATTGCTCTTCAATATACTTTTCCTGACGTTGCACTCCCTTAAGGCCATCCGTATACCAATCGTGATTACCAGGAATAAAAATGGACTTTCCTTTAAAATTTTCCAAAGTCTTTAATTGCGCATCCAAATAATTCTTGGCAACACTATATTTCAAGGCTTCTTTCTTACTGGGTAAACCAGCGGGATATATATTATCCCCAAGGAATATTGCCGTGCTATTTTCACTGGCTTTGGCTAATTTGTCCTTAAAGATTTTCAAAGCGGGGTTTAGCCCTCCGGACGGTGAACGGCCCGCGTCCCCAATAAGGTAAAATGTATGTGTCACTTCCTTATCCGAAACAACATCCTTTGATGTATCCGTATCCAAGTACTTTGCCTTATAAGTGGCACATCCTGTAAAAATAAAAGGGATAATCAGTAGTGTGTAAAATTTCCTCATTCAAAGGTTTTTAAATTCAAAATTTGTAATTTGGCGTGATTACTAATACGCAACTTATGTCGGGAATTATTGAAAAAACTGAACGCTATGTTATTGACTTATTAACCAATACATTAGATTCCAAATACCTCTACCATAATTTAAAACATACACAGCGCGTAGTTAAAAGTACTAAAGAATTATTAAACGCCAACGATGTCACCGATAAAGAAAAAGAGATCTTACTTTTGGCGACATGGTTTCACGACACAGGATATACAAAGGGAACCACGAACCATGAAGAAAATAGCTGTAAAATAGCACAGGAGTTTTTAGGTGCTGAAGGTTATGACCAACAGGAACTACAAAAAGTATGTGATCTTATCCGAGCGACCAAAAGACATTATGAACCACAAACATTGTCGGAAGAAATTATCCGGGATGCCGATGCTTCACATTTTGGGCAAAAAAGTTATTGGGAAACTTCAGATTTTTTAAGAGAGGAATTATCTCTTTTGGGGGTAGCCGACTATACCAGTGAGGAATGGTGCAATGCCAATATCCACATGTTTAAAAAAGAGCACCGTTATTACACGGATTATGCAAAGAGTCAATGGCAAGACGAAAAGGATAAAAATCTTAAAAAGCTTATAAAGGATAAAAAAACGGAAAAGGAAATCGCCAAAAAGGAGGCCTTAAAGGCAAAATATAAGAATGAAAGTCCCGATAGAGGTATCCAGACCCTTTTTAGGGTTACCTTAAAAAATCATCTTACCCTAAGTGACATTGCAGATACAAAAGCCAATATTCTACTTTCAGTAAATGCAATCATAATTTCGGTAGCCCTTTCGAGCCTTATTCCAAAATTGGACAACCCATCCAACGCTTATCTTATATATCCTACGCTAATATTTATCGTTTTTAGCGTCGTTTCAATGATTATGGCGGTCCTTGCAACCAGACCAAATATTACTAGTGGAAAGTTTACCAAGGACGATGTGGTCAACAAAAAGGTGAATCTTTTATTTTTCGGCAATTTTCATAAAATGAGTTTATCAGAATATGAATGGGCCTTACAGGAATTGGTGAAGGATAAGGAATTTATATATTCTTCATTGACCAAAGACCTTTACTTCTTAGGGCTTGTCCTGAATAGGAAATATAACATTTTGCGATGGACCTATACTATCTTTATGGTTGGCATTATAGTTTCGGTAATCGCGTTCGGGGTCGCATTTCGGTTCTTTGGGTCTGATAGACTTTCAGAACTTGCGATATTAACGCATTAAATCTTCAATTCTTCCATCAAATCCTCGTAGGTATACGTCTTCTCCGAAGATTTACCCTTTTTGTAAAGAATTTCGGCCCTAATCGCTTTTAGGCCGGTAACGCCTTGTAGGCCTTCCAGTTCCACGATTTCGATATTATTGGTAAAGTAGCCTTTTGATTTTAGAAAAGTGATATATCTTAAATATTCCAATTCATCTTTTTTCTGGGAATACACAATGGCTAGCTTTCCTTTTTGCGTAAGCCGTTCATTGGTCCCCTTAACAAAAGACTTATCAATACGTTTCTTAATAATCTCGTATCTGGCATTATACGTTCCATCTACATCAAACTGCTTCTCGTCCATTCGGAAACGAATGGATAAGGAGGTATTGTATACAAGGATAAGTGAAGCCACATCCAATTGAACAGGTAGTTTAGGTTTCAGGTTATAGTACTTGTTTTCCATCTCGCACATTACCTGCAACTGCCATAATCTTAGGTTATTTAGATATAAGGGATCAAAACTTCGATCACCCGCAATAGAATCACCGATGTATAGATTATGCTCCACTCCATCCGTCTTGTAACGTTCAAAATAATGTGGAAACATTTCTTGTGCCTCTACTTGTTTACTATCTATGACGGAAACTAATTTTTTATTGATTTGCATTACGCTATCATCGTAATTTTTTCGGTGATCGTAATACGATTCTGTCCCGGCATCAATATTGGCTTCATAAGCGGAAATAAGGGGCTTAAGCTCCAGAGTTTCCTTCTTTAGATGCTTCAGCACCGGATTGATTTCTTCTTGTACAAAATCAAAGATAGCCTGTTCACTATTCGTGTACAGCACTTCCTTAATGCTGTCCATATGATTGTTAACCCTAAAGATAAGTTCTTCATATATGGGCAGCCTATTTTTTTGCCAAGCTTCGGTAAGGACACCACTAATTTCAGAAAGCTGAATCATTAAGTCCCTTTGAATGGCCGTATTTCTGGCATGGGAGGAATCCTTGATGTCTATTTGACCGTAAAGCGGATACACATCCTTGAAAACAATTTCCTTGAAAGAAGGTTGACGTCCTTCCAAATCATCGATAATAAAACGCTTGGCCTCTTCTTGGAATTTCCAATATACGGACGAATGAACCGAGGTACACTCATTTTGAATAATGGCATCGATCAAGTTTTCTTCTTCCGCTTTGGAACGCAACACCGCGGAAACTATATAGGGCATCACATCCTCTAACTTTGTGGCATTTACGCTATTAAGTTCGTTTACGGTGGTGGATACCAGTTCTAGAACACCCAGTAATTCCCCATCGTCAGCGATTGGCGCAAAAATAGCACTTTTTACCCCTTGTGCCTTCAAACTCTTATACGGTGCGATCCCACCCGATAGGTCAAAATACTTATCTACATTGGAAATCGTGAAATACGTATTCTCTTTTAACAGGGCACTATACGATCCCTGGCACAGGGCTTCATTGCAGATTTCCGCATCTTTACCTTGGAGGATAAAGCTTTCCACACCCTTTCCATACACTTTTTCGAACTGATCGTCCTTAGGGTTATAGGTAACAAAACCAACCTGTATATTGGGAAGGTTAAACAAGGATTTAAAGGTTTCATGAAGATGGTCCATGAAGTTATCACTTCCCCTTTTGTTATTTTCGATCAAGCTAGATTTGATTTCCGATATGGAATGCTCGGCAGTTACATCGAACATATTGGAAATGACAAACCCTTTGGATATAAAACTATTGGGTGGTATTTTTTCCATCCATAAATCCAGATCATCAGAACTTTCCAATAATTCATCTACATCTGCCTGCGTAATTTCCTTGGCTTTATCCGTAGGCATTATTTCCATAAAATCAGCATTATACAGTATCCTGTAATAATGCATAACGCCATTGGCATCGGGAATATCGTAAAAATAAGGTCTTCTAAAATCTAGTTTAAAGCCATAGTAGAAGGCTAAAATAACCGTACAGGCCATAATATAATTTACACCCTCTTCCTGATTTCGTATGGTAGGGGTAAAATCCGGTCCTGCATCCTTCAATATCTTCTGAAATCGTTTTGATGAGTTGAATATGATATTTTCGTAAGGTAGGGAAGCTACTTTTATTTCATTTTCGCTTAACACTTCGGAAAAGGTATCCTGAAGTATTAATTTAATAACGTCTTTGTGTTTTTTAAGTAGGGAAACATCGGAAAAACCATCCCTAAGTATAGGGTAAGGTGATTGAGCTTCCAAAATGTGCTTGGCCTTTTCGGAAATGAACTTATCCTTACTTTTGGCCATAGCATCGTATTGCTCCAATAGTTTATTGAAACTAATAAGGCTAATTAAAGGGGACTCTCCATCGTATTGAACTGCCATAGGCTAAATTAGTTCGTTGTTTATCCACAAAATTACAAAAGAAAGCTCAATAATTTTGTTAAAGGAAACCTTAAGGAATAGCTACTTTTTTTGGATATTTATCAAAAAATAGGCGATGTCATCAAAATCAAGGCTTACCAAAGCATATCAAAATGCCAAAAAAGTTTCCTTTGATGACACCTCCAAATTCATTCTTTTCAGCGATTGTCATAGAGGGGACAATAGCTTTGCGGACGACTTCGCCAACAACCGTAATATCTATTATCATGCCTTAAAACATTACTTTCAACAGGGTTTTACCTATTGTGAACTTGGAGATGGTGACGAGTTATGGGAAAACCTGTCCTTTGAACCCATATTTGAAGCACATAAGAATGTATTTCTATTAATGAAGAAATATCATGAAGCTGGTAGACTCCATATGATTTATGGCAACCACGACATGGTATACAGAAACGCTGCTTATGTTGAAAAACACTTGTATGCGTATTTTGAACCAAAAGAGGAACGGCAAGAAGCTTTATTGAATAATATAGTCTACAACGAGGCCTTGGTTTTAGAGCACAAGCACACCAAACAACAACTATTTTTGACCCATGGTCATCAAGCTGATTTTATGAACTATCATGGCTGGCGCATCAATCGTTTTTTAGTCCGCGTTTTATGGAAACCGTTACAAGTATGGGGCATTGCTGACCCTACCAGCCCCGCCAGAAATCATAAAGAGCTCATTAAGGTGGAAAAGCGGGTGAAACGATGGATGCTTCAAAACGAACTGATCATTACCGTCACAGGACACACCCATCGCCCTCGTTTTCCCGAACCTGGTGATATTCCTTTCTTCAACGATGGAAGTTGCGTGCATCCAAGAAGTATTACCGGTATCGAAATAGAAGAAGGTAAAATATCCCTGATTAAATGGCAAATCGCCACCAAGGATGATGGCACTCTCCAAATTGTTCGTATTTTATTGGAAGGGCCTCAATACTTATCGGACTACAAAAGAGCTTAGAAGCAACCTACCTACAGCATTTTAAAGTTGATGGGGATGCTATAGGGTACCCTTACGTTTTTCCCCCGCTGTTTTCCCGGGGTCATCTGTGGTAAGGCGGCAATAATTCGGGCAGCTTCTTTTTCAAGGACCTTATCCGGCCCTCTAGTCCTTATTTCATTAACAAAACCCTTGGAGTCTATTGCAAATTGCACATAAACCCTACCCTGCGTACCCATTTCCAAAGCGGATGGCGGGTACTCAAAATTCGTATTGATGTGTTCCTGTATTTTCTTTTGAAAGCATGCTTTACGCTCTTCATTGGTGCCCCCTTCACAACCCGGAAATATGGGTACATTCTCTATTACGGCAAAGGGTACGGTTATTTCCTCCTCTTCCTCCCCCACTTCCACATCATCGACATCGATGATCACATCTTCTATAATGGCATCCTGACTTGTTTCTGTGCTTTCGATAAGGGTTTCCTCGATCTCGGCCTCGTCTTCTATTACCTCAATGATTTCAGGTGCCGATGGTGGTGGTGGCGGTGGAGCGGCTTTAATGGCCTCCGTCTTGGGCACTTCTTCCTTAATTTCATCCATAGCCTGCACTATTTCCACTATTTGTTCCTCCTTATCATACGTCTTTAGTTCCAAAGCTCTCCATGTTATGAAAAGAACAATAGTGAGTCCTATAACAAAGAACAATCCGCTATACCGGTTTAAATCTGCTTTTGGGTTTTTCTTTACTTCCATGACCTTATGTATTATATCTAAAATTAATACACATATCTCTCCGATAACATGATATTTATCAGGTTACTACGAGCCGGGCACACCAATATACATTAGGAAATAAATGGGCTTTACGGTTTTTTGTGGTTTGGATTTCTTAACCGCACACTTATACGCTTAATCGATTTTAACAGCAATTTAATGCCCTATGGCAGGGTATTTGTTATTTTTACGAAGAACGTACGACTGTTATCCGTATATGAGGTCAATAACTACTTTCTGCTTTATACTAATGCTTTCCTTTATCGGGATGGCCCAAACAGATATTCCCACCATCCAACCTTTAAAAATTGAAGGTAAAAAACTGGATACCAAAGAAAAAAAGGGAACAGCATTGAACATGCCCTCTACCTTTGATAAAAAACCAGAGTTTAATATAAAGGACCTTAATAAAAGGGAGGTCAAGATGCTTCCGGATAAAAAATTGGTACAAGCGGGACACGGTTTAAAAATAGACCCTAAGATCGGGGAGAAGGAAAAAAAGGGAGCTAATAAACATTATGGCGATCAATATTTGGGGGACCTAAAAAGCAATGCAAAATTTGTCGGGGTCATCTGTCGGGACCACGAGTTTGTAGATGGTGACAGGGTCAAGATTTACGCCAACGGAGAAGTTGTTGAACCCAATATCCTTTTGACCGGGACGTTCAAAGGAATTAATTTAACCTTGGAGAAAGGTTTTAACCGATTGGAATTTGAAGCCTTGAACCAAGGTTCTTCAGGGCCCAATACGGCCCAGGTAAATGTTTATGATGATAAAGGGCAACTTATCTATGCCAATAGATGGAATTTATCCACTGGCTCCAAAGCCACTCTGATTATTGTAAAAGAATAGTAATTTATCTTTCCCCTGGACTATAGGTTTCTTCTGCTCTCTTTAGAACATCGTCTTTATAAAAGGGCACTTCCTTAAATTCCGCATTTGAATAGGGTTCCACTTGATCATTAAAATGTGGGGAACGGGCATCCCCGCTTTGGCCCCCTGCCAGCATGCTTTTGGCTCTTACCGTATCACCAAACTCAACCACGGCAACAAAACTATTGCCCCTTGTACCATATATTTTTTTGGTATTGTTGGTATATCGTGCACCGTAAGCGGCCAACGCACCCCAGCGACCCGAGGCAAAACCAATGGCAATGCTTGGCAGGTCATCATTAAAAGGTTGACGGATATCACCATTGATACGCTGAAATCTGTTGATCTCCCCCCAAGGCATGTTCCATGTACCAAAATCGGATTCGAGCTGTAAAATAATGTCTTCAAAGATTCGTAAACGCTCTTCTTCCGGAGATTCCGTGCCAAAATAAGTCATGAGCTCCATATCGCTCATGGTATAGGGCCGTTTTCCTTTTTTACCATATTCCGTTCCAAAATAATGCGATAAGGTCATGGCTACGGACTCTTTTGAAGTTCTGTAATCCCAAGATCGCAAAACTTCTATAGGTTCCCTTAATCCTGGTTTTTTGGTATCGGATCGATCATAGGCTTTCACCAATCCTGGAATTAGCTTTTCAAAGGCCGGCAGGTATGGATCATGTGCCAACTGTATTAGGCTATCCAAGGTATATCCTTTTTTATCCTTCATTAACTCAATAGCATGTACCCCGCGAAAATTTTCTCTATCCAAAGACATATAGTTAGGGTAATCTTCTTTTTTTGGACTAAATTCCAATGCTGCCGTATAGGGTGTTGAATTGCAATTTTGCAACCATCCGTTTTCCGGATTACGCAATACTATATTTTCGTCAACTTCATGCAGACCCTGCCAATCGGTTTTGGGATCACTGCCATCTACGGCCTTTGTATAATCGTAAACAGTATCCCGTACCGGGATAAAGTTCCCATGAAAATAGGCAATGTTGCCTTCCGCATCCGCGTAGACGGTATTGTTACTAGAGTTGGTACGAATGTCCATCATCTTTCTAAATCCCTCGTATCCTTTTTGCTTTGTTCTACTATAAGATTGCTCCAAAGCCTTTATAGGTTGCCACATCATAGCTGTAGCCGTCCATTGATTATCTTCTAAGTGGGTTATAGGTCCATGATGCGTATGGTACATGGTAAAAGTTTTATCTTTTAGTTCATCCCCATCCTTATATTTCAAGGTAACTTCGGATGCTTCAACAGGTCTAAGCTCTTCTCCGTACTGATAAAATAGTTTGCCGTCCAATTCCATAATCGTTTCCTTAAACTCATCTATAATATCCGTATATGTGGACGTGTGCATCCATCCGGTTTGCTCATTGAAGCCTTGATATACAAAGAATTGTCCCCAAGTTACAGCTCCATAGGCATTAAGCCCTTCCTCGCTCACCACATGCACCTCTCCCCTAAAATAAAAAGAGGTATGGGGGTTGATCAGCAGCATGGTATTACCGGATTGGGTCAACTTTCCCGATATGGCAATTCCGTTGGAACCCTGAGGTTCCAAGGCTTCTTTTTTCTTTTTGGTCGCAAGCTCTTCAGATGCCGGTATTTCCATACCACTTTCGTAAAAAGCCTTAATTTTTTGGGTAGACACGCGTTCAATATCCCCACCTATGGAACCTTCACTGAAATACATCGGCATCCAAGGTTCAAACCGGGTGAGCAGTCTAGGTTTAACCTCGGGATGGGTATACAGATAATAATTAATACCATCGGCAAAGGCATCACATAATTTTTTAAGCCATTCCGGGCTCTTCTCATAATTAGCTTTGGCTTCTTCCTCTGTCATAAAGAGTTTAGCTCGCAAATCACTGTAAAGCGCTTCCTCCCCATCAACTTCAGCCAATCGGCCAGTAGCCCAAATATAGTTCTGCTCCACCCTATTAAAATCATCCTCGCATTGTGCGTACAATAGGCCAAACACAGCGTCCGCATCTGTTTTCCCATATACGTGGGGTACGCCAAAATCATCCCTTATAATGGTAATATTGCCTGCCTGCGCCTGCCACTCTTCCAATTCGGTTTTTGGGCTTTCGGTTTTGCAGGAAACCAAACTGATCAAAAAAACAAAAGATAATACGTACTTCATCCTTAAACAATTTATATGAAATTTAATCTCTGATGTAAATGTAGTGCTAATGTGCCAGTAGTGCCAATTTTCATAGTGGCTTACCGACGAATAGCACTTTGATGAAAAAACCACAAAAATGCATTTCATCGAAAAAAGGTAGGGTTTAATGGTATCCTCATGTTATTCATATATGAATACGACCATTTAAACGTTAAAAAACCAGACACTCCCCAAGTGTCATGAATTGACCTATCTATCATGAAAAACAAAAAGTTACCCTTTTTCATCTTTTTTGCTATTCTACTTTTTACAAACAGCATTCTTTTTGCACAACAAGTTTGGTCCGACCCCAATACATGGGCTACCGGAAAAGTTCCCACCGCTAACGAAAACGTGACTATTGCTACCGGAAAAACTATTCTTTTGGACACGAACACTTCCAATTTAGGAGGGTTGACCATCAATGGAACACTACTGTTCAAAGATACCGATATCTCACTTACCGCAAGATGGATCATGGTACATGGTCTATTGCAAATTGGAAGTAAAGAAAGTCCGTTTCAAAATAAAGCGACCATTACCCTTACAGGTCCCAAGGAAGATGTAAACAATATGGGAGGACGATTCTTGGTAACAATGGATGGCGGATCCCTGCAATTATATGGGGCAAGTGCCTCAAAATTAAGTTGGGGTCAGCTAGAGGGATCCATTGCACCAGGAGCTACCGAAATGATGTTGGACAAAGAACCCAACGGATGGGAATCAGGTGATAAAATAGCTATAGCACCCAGCGGATATGACCCTTTTGAAGCAGAAGAAGTTACCATAACATCTGTAAACGGTAAGCGCATATCATTTACACCTGCATTACGATATGCGCATTACGGAGAAATTCAGGAATATGAGGGTAAAGTCCTGGATGAAAGGGCCGAAGTGGGCCTACTTACACGTAATATAAAAATACAAGGTGCTTCGGATGCCGTAGATCTGAAATTTGGTGGACACACCATGGTTATGAACGAGTCGGGGGCCATTAATATAGAAGGAGTAGAATTTACCAGAATGGGACAACCGGGTATTGAAGCCCGATACAACTTTCATTGGCACTTGGCCGGAGATCGCGAAGGGGATTATATCAAAAATTCCAGTATTCACCATAGCCTACAGCGAGGTGTTGTGGTTCATCAAACAAATAATGTTTTAGTAGAGGATGTTGTAACATTCAATGTTCAGAACCATGCATTCATACCCGCAGAAGATGGTAACGAAGTGAACAATACCTTTAGAAATAACCTAAGTATTCTAAACCGTTTGCCGGACAAAGGTTTATTCGCCTTTCCGGTAGAAGGAAAAGAAACTAGCCAGAGCAGACAGGGAGAGCATAGAGTGGCAGGTTTTTGGGCAAGAAACCCCCATAATAATCTAATAGGCAATCACGTGGCAGGTTCCGAACGTGGCATCGGTTTTTTCTTCGATGGCTTTGCCAAGGACCGTTTGTTCAAGGATTTTGATGTGCTACCTAGGGAAATTATATTTTCAGGAAACGTGGTGCACTCATGTTCTGTTCCAGGGGTAAACAATAATGCGGGTACCAATGTTGCTACATACGGTAAAGTAGGCCATGGACATGGATTGTTTATTGATGGGTTCAACAACGACGACCTTATGTGGACGTTTTCGGACTTTACGGCCTATAAAAATGCCATGAGTGCCGTATGGAGTGAAATGTTGAATGTTACCCTGGACAATTTTATAGTGGCGGATAACTCCTCTGCATTCCTTACTTCTAGGTCATTTGTTCAAAATAGCCTCGTAATCGGAAAATCCCGAAATGACATTGATGGCCCCAACCGGGTGCTTCGAGATGGGCATAAAAGAGCGGGGTTTTACTCCATAGCACAGGGAGGGCCAAAACAGCCCAAATTCAGTAATGTAACATTCATTAATATTAACCAAGATGTAGCTGGTGAAGATATAGCCGCGGCGGTCGTGGGAAGCTCAGGAAACTACGGTGAAAACTATTTTGAGAATATAAAGCTGATAAATTCCCAGCCTATATATATGCGCACAAAGGGATCAAGCCATACCAAACCCACAGGAGCCTTTATCTTCGACAAAGATGGTAGCCTTACCGGGTATGACAAACCCGTAATCATTGTACATGAATATTCAACCCTGATCAATGATGCCGCGATTTACCATGAGGATTGGCGTGCTTACGTACTGGATGCGGAAAACATTATGCAATTGCGTTTTAATGACATTCCTTTTTATCTAGATATAAGTCTGACCAGGGATGACGGAAAATTCATTGCTCCAAACCAGGCGGGGAAAACCTTTCATTTTGGGGTAGAGGGAAGAACAGGCCACAGATTTCAAGGGGAATGGTCGGTAGACGAGGATGGGCAGGCCATATATGCAAAGAGTATCCTAAAACAACCAGGGAATTGGACAATTGTTCGTTATCCTTATCCTTATGATGTAGTAAACGTAACGAACATGGAGGGAATGGATATTGCTCCTGTAAACTCTGAAAATGACCTGATCAATACACAGACAACTTCTTATTATTTTGATAAGAACAACGACGAAGTAGTGGTAAAATTGGTCACCGATTTGGAAGGTCTTGCCTTTGCACGTATCAATGCAGGGGAAGGTATCGATGTCGGTGATGGCATTACCAGTACCCAGGCCTTTCAAGATATCATTAATGTAGCGGTAACACCAAACCCTCTGACCAATGAGTCGGCCTTAAACTATACATTGCTCAAGGAGCAGTTTGTGGGTATCGCCATATTTGATATGACCGGTCGTAAACTAAAAGTCATCTCAGCCGAGCAGCAGGATGCCGGAAACTATACCGTCCCCTTGGATAATCTGTATTTACAAAGCGGAGTATATGCCATCAGTTTCAGATTGGCCGATCAAGACATTGCTGTTAAAGTGGTAGCACCTTAAAAAAATGAGAATAAAACGATCAAATACGTTCCATAAAATATGCATTATGAAAATTAACTACCATACGTACATACAAATGGTTTGTACATTATTATTTCTTCCCATAGCCCTTTTGGCCCAAGAAAATTGGTCCGACCCCAACACATGGAACTCAGGCCAAGTTCCCACATCAAATGAAAATGTGGTTATTCCTGCCGGAAAGACCATTATCCTTGACATCAATACTCCGGATTTAGGAAATCTAGCTATAGATGGCAAGCTTATTTTTAAGGACACCCATCTGAACCTTTCCGCCGAGACCATTCTAGTAAGGGGCCTCTTGCAGATCGGTACTGCTGATAATCCCTTTCAGAACAAGGCTACAGTTACCCTTACCGGACCTAAGTTGGACGAACCCATTTTTGGCGGGCGTTACCTATCCACCATAAAAGGGGGATCCTTACAAATGCATGGTGCCAGTGCGTCCAAACTAAGTTGGGGTCAATTGGAAGGTACGGTTGCTCCGGGTGCCACCCAGATTACACTAGACCAGGACCCCGTTGGTTGGAATGTGGGTGACCAAATAGCGATTGCACCAAGTGGTTATGAGCCTTATGAGGCCGAAGAGCTTAGCATACGGGCAATCAATGGAAGGACGATTACCTTTAATCCTCCTTTGCAATATCATCATTTTGGAGAAATCCAAGAATATGAGGGCAAAATTTTGGATGAACGGGCAGAAGTAGGTTTGCTTACAAGAAATATTGTGATACAAGGTCCCAGTAGTGCAGTAGAAGAGAAATACGGAGGACATATCATGGTCATGCAGGGTTCCGGGCCCATACAAATAGAAGGGGTGGAGTTCACTAGATTGGGGCAGCCGGGCATAGAGGCCAGATATAATTTTCATTGGCATTTGGCAGGCAATCGCGAAGGAGACTATCTTAAGAACTCCAGTATTCACCATAGTCTTCAACGCGGGATTGTAGTACATCAAACGGATAATGTTCTCGTGGAAAACGTAACCGCCTTTAATGTGCAGAACCATGTTTTTGTTCCGGCAGAGGACGGTAATGAAGTAAACAACACCTTTAGAAATAACTTGGCTATGCTAGTCAGAAAGCCGGATAAAGGTTTCTTTGCTTTTCCAAGGGATGGTGCGGGAGGAAGTACCCAAGGAGAACAACGCGTTGGAGGGTTTTGGATGCGAAACGTACACAACAACCTCATCGGCAACCATGTGGCAGGATCTGAACGCGGTACCGGATTCTTTTTTGATGTAAGGGGCCGAAGTCGGGATTTTCGGGACTTTGATCTATTGCCAAGAGAGATTGTCTTTGATGGTAATGTGGCGCATTCATGTTCCGTTCCCGGTAGTTTGGGCCATGAGGGCATTTCCAATACCGCACTTTACGGTCAGGTAGGCCATGGACACGGATTCTTTATGACCAAATTCAACAACGGAGATCTGATGTGGACCTTTTCCAATTTTACCACCTATAAAAATGCCATGAGCGGTGTTTGGACCGAAATGACCAATGTTACACTGGACAACTTTATGTCCGCGGATAATGCCATAGGGCTTTTGTCCTCGGAATCATTTGTTCAAAACACGATAGTGGTGGGGAAATCCTCCAATGAAATAGGCGGACCTAACAGGCATTTAAGGCATGGGGACAGGCGGGCAGGATATTATTCCATCTCACAAGGGGGATTTAAACAACCAAAATTCACCAATGTTACCTTTATAGATATTAATAAGGATATAGAGGAAGGAAGGATTGCAGCGGCGGTAATTGGGCATTCCGGTCACCGGGAAGAAAATTTCTTTAAGGGAATACAACTAAAAGGAAAAACCCTACCTGTTTGGATGAGTGTCGGTGGGGCCAAAGGAAAAAATGGGAACTCCTCATTCTTATTGGACGAAGATGGAAGCCTTACCGGATATGATAGACCTGTGCTTATTGCACATCCGTATTCTTCGTTTAAAAATGATGCCATTGAGTTTAGGGAAGAATGGAACGCTTATATCGTTGAGGCCACAAATACCATGCAGCTTAAAATGAATGCTATCGGTTTTGATCTTGAACAAGAAGTTTCCTTAATACGGGATTTCGATAATCACAGAGTTCCAAAAATGCAATGGGCACATCAGCGTTTTTTCAATTTTTTCGGGCAACAGAGTTACACGATACTGGGGCAATGGGATTTCGATGAAAAAGGGAATAGCTTGGAATTACGAAGTGTATTGAACAAACAAGGTGAATGGACGCTATTTAAACATCCTTTTCCATATACGGCCATTGAGGTATTGGATAGAAACGAAACCCCTGTAAATCAAGTAGCAAGTCTTGAAGCCCTGCAAGGCCAGGAAGTGACCTCTTATTTTTTTAACGCTGACGAAGGGGCCCTTTATATAAAAATGGTTACGGATAGTGAAGGTTATGCATGGGCCAACTTGATTCCCAAGGGTGAAAAAACAGGAAACAATTTTGGAATTGCTTCTGGTAGTGCAGGTCAATATTTTGCAAACGTGGTAATCACACCCAATCCGCTCACCAGTGAATCTGTGCTGGAATATACCTTGTTACAGGACCAACTGGTCTCCGTATCGGTGTTCGATATGTTGGGAAGAAGAGTGAAGGATGTACTGTTCGAAAAACA
>JBCBZE010000066.1:0-12392 GCA_039815505.1 Bacteroidota bacterium
GCACCTCCACCAGCGGTGAGCTGAATGGTTCCCGCAGTACATCCGATATTGGCCGTTGTTACTGCTGAAAGGGTAATATCTGGAACCCTACCAACAGTTATTTGTTGAATATCCTCACAACCGTCATCAGTCCTTGTTACCACGAGGTAGTCATCCGGGTTAAGGTCATTGAAGGTAAAATTATTGTCTGGTTGTGCGGTTTCGGTATCTACATGTGTTCCGTCGGGAACCCCTGGCGTTCCATTGTCAAACCACAGTTGATATTCATAATTGGGATTTACGTCGTTCGCCTGGATGTTTATGCTTCCAAGGTCATTACAATTAACGGGAGTTGTGCTTAGATCTACCCGTAGGTCCCTACGTAATATTCCTATATCCTCTGTACTGAACTCACAAGCACCTACAATAGGATTGCCCGTATTTACATCCAATTGTGTGACATCAACACGATACGCCCCGTTATTTGCAATAGAAAAACTAGGACCGTTGTTGGCGCTATAAGGTATAAGAATGGCACTATTGGCCACATCGTATAATTGGTACCCATATCCATTGCCCAAATTGGTAATGGTAATATTTCCAGGCGTAGTACATACAATATTGGTACGATTATATTGGATGTCCAAGGTATTCTGATATACATTAAAGTAGAACCTGCTTATACAACCGTTTTGGTAAACTATGGACAACCTATACTCACCTTCCGAAGCGGCGGTATAATTGCTGCCCGTTGCAACGGTATTCCATGTACAGGAGCCATTTTTATTTGCACAGTCATCTATGGATGCACTACAACTACTTTCATCCAATTGTTCCCAATTGATACTTTGGGCATCGGAGATATTGACTTCCAAAAGCTCCGAGTCATTTAAACCACATAGGAATATTTCGGGCAGAAAATCACCATCAACGGAACATTGAACCACCTCGCCCTGAATATCATTGTCGAGGTCGGCGTCGCTGTTTCGATCGTTAAAAAGATCTATGATAGGATTCGTTTGGGTAGTACCAAAACGTTCTACCACTATAATTTCATTAAAATCCTTGCAAGGATCGGCTACTTGTTTGTTTACTATGTAGGTCCCTACAATATCGACCAAGAAAGTACTTGGGTCATTATCGGGGTCACCGTCAGATAGGATTTCCCCAGCTTCGATGGTCCCATTTCCATTATCGTCCCTACCCCAAATGTAGGCATCAAAATTATCGCCGGCATCCAAAAGAACATCATCGCCACAAAGCAGCACATTCCTGGTAAAGTTACATGCGGTAAGGTCATCCAGCAAAAAGTTCGTGGCTCCCGGTGTTGGAAGGCCGCAATTACTTAAGCTAGAAACACTAGGGTCATCGGTTATAGTAGAGGTGTTAAGTGATCCTGTATACGTGGAATATGCAATGTTTTCGATAAAATCTACACAAGCATCTACAAAATCAAAGCAGTTTTCCGCTACTTTGACCTGTAAGCGAATTTCATAAGCCGGATCAAACTCATTAACGAGATTATTGGGTACGGTAAAGGTCACCTCATTGGTGACATTGTCAAAAACATAGGTAACACCAGGCGCATTGCTTACATCCACATTTACAAATTCGGTGTTTAGAGGCAACACATCCCTAATCGTATAGTTCAATGCATCGTCATTACCTCTATTTCTAAAAGATAGGACATAATCCAAGGTTTGACCCAGATTAACACCCATTCCGGTAATGTCATTACCCGCAATATCCTCTACCCTCTTTTCTAAAATAATCTCTGGTTCAATGATGTCGACGCTGATTGTATTGAGGAACAAATAGGTAATATCACCACCTTGGGTCAGAAGAATTTTTACTTGTGCGGCGGTTTCATCGTTGGGCAACAATTGATTGAATAAGTTAAAATCATCCAAAGAAATAATATCCGTATCCCATCCCAACGTATTTGTGCTTGCAGGATTTCTACTTAGCACATGGGCATCGTTGTCCGTGATAGTACTATTAAAAAAGTCGGTCTGAGGATTCAAATTATTGTATAAAATCGTAAATCCGTTCTGAGTTCCGGGTGCTGTTGTCGGAGTACTAGCGGCTTTGAACTGCATTTGAGGACCTGTAAAACCTTTGTCGCCCTCCATCGCGGAGGCACCAATTTTTGCTCTTACGGGAAGTGGGGCCGGTACTGTTCTAAAACCAGAGTAGTCAAAGGTTTGACTGTTATTGGCTCCCCCACCCGATATGGCCACCATTCCATCGAACGTAGAAATGTATTTACTGGTGGAATTCGGGTTTTCATAAATAATCACCATGGTCCAGCCCGCAAGGTTACCACCTTGTTTGCGCTCCAATGTACCTACCACATTGGCAATGGTATACTCTCCATTTGGATTATCCCCTAAAGGGGCAACCAAATGCGTTACATTGGCATAGTTTAGGTAAGGTGAATGTATCAAATCTACATCGGCTACACCTGGATCCGTGTTTCCATCTCTATCACGGTCACCGTCTTTATCATAAATTCTTTCGTATTCAAATATAGGGTCGCTTCCCGGACCAATATCTACATATGTACCCCCTGGCACCTTAAACTTTACAAATTCATAGGGTTGATCTCTGCCATAGTCATTCGCTGGAGGGTTTTGAGTGGGACTAATGGGATCCGAACTTCTTGCATTCGCAAATGAATTACCTTCGTTGTATGGATATGTGCCTCCCCAATAGAGTCCCGCATAAATAACCCGAGAACAAGCGGGGGCATTTAAAGTTGCGCTACTGGAGCTGAACGTTGCCGGATCCGCATCAATATCGATGTAGGCCATGGGCAGGTTCTGATTTTTTGCATTGTTGTGATTGTACGCATTGTTGGGATCAAAGGGCGCATTCCTTGCATGGGAAGGGTTACTGTGTTGCGAAGGCCCCACAATTCTTGTATTAAGTATGTTGTTGGATAAGAGTGTAATATCTCCCTTAACTCGAATATTATCTCCGTTTAATCTTGGGGTAAAAGGTACCGCCACTTGTGCATTGGTCGTAAAAAGGCCACCAAGGACAAGTAAAAAAAGAAATAATACGTGCTGATTTTTGGTTAAAAATTTTGGTGTCATTTAGGTAAGCAGGTTTGGTGTAACCCGCATAATCCACATATCTTCATAGTACGAGTCATTTAGTTTGGAATAGTATGATACTAATGCATTGTTCCAAGAACCATGTTTCTTTAAATAAACATACCTCCAATTATTTTTTGGGTTGATAAAATAACTGGCACTAAGTCCTTGAGAGTTAAGCATTTTTACAAATCTGTTGGCATTTTTTGGGTTGGCGAATACATTGGCAATGATGTAATAACCATCACCTATACCATTTATTTTGTACTGTTTGGTTACTGGGTTGTTTGCGGTAAGCTTGTCCTTCACAACAACATTCTGTTGTAAAACATCGGTTCCGTATTTGGATGATTTTTCCCTTAGCTTATTTACATTGTCCGCATAGGCTTCATTAGAGTATCTGTTTTCTACGTTCATGATCCAAAGATTACCATTATAAGCCCCACCGACATTGGACTTGTATGCTTCCAATGCATCTTGCCAAGTTTCATGGCGTTCCAAGTACACATATTTTAATCCATTGTTGGTGTTATCTATATAATCTGGCTGTAAGCCTTGATCGTACAAACCATCTATAAACTTGTTCATATAATGCTCGCCTTTATACACGTTTGCTACTATATAATAACCATCCGCTACGCCATCAAGGTCTCGGAATTTTCTATTTTTTACGTTAAGGCGTTTGGCTTCTTGCTGAAATTGATCGCTGTTGGTATTGTCCTTTGTAGAGATGGGATATGATTTTACTTCCGTAGCGGTACTTGCCAATACATCCTTAACATAAACCGTATTTTTTATACCATTCGGTTTTGTTTGGTTTTCTTCGGAAGTAATGCTGTTAGAAGCTATCCCGTCGGCATCTTCGTTTTCATGGATAGCCAGATCCCCGTTCATCGCATAATCGGCTTCCGTATCGGTAACGGTTGTTTTATCTTTTTCTGTAGAGGTATCATTTACGGCTATATCCGATTCCAATGCTCCGGGATCATTGTTGACGAAATAGATCTGTTCAGCTCTTTCCTCCAGGTCCGGACGCTCTCCCTTTGTTTCATTTCGTACCATTCTCATTACCCTTTCGAACCTGCGCTCCAAATCTTTCTGTCTACCAGCCTCCATGGAGTCTTGTCTAAACATTAATTCGGCTAGGATGGCATCGTTTTCCTCAAGGCGTTTCTTTAAGGTTTCTATTTCGTCATCTTTGGAAGCAAGAGACACATCATCTTCATTATCTTCCTCTTCGTTTTCTACCAAATCATCTCCATTTTCTTCAAGCATTACGCGGTCTTCGGTAAGATTAGGAGTAAAAGAATAAGCAAATGAGATTTCATGGGTAACCCCAAAATTGTCAAAGTTGTTCGAAAGCCCTTTCTCCATAGTGTATCCTAATGAAAGCCTACGATTTAGATTAAAACCAAGACCGGCAGAAGCACCATAAAAATCATCATACCCCGCCTGTATCCAACCTATTTTTGGTAGATCCATAATAAGGCTACCTCCGAGGGTAATATCATCTTCACCAACTTTTCTAACCCTGGCCAAGGGCATTAAACGACCATTCTCCAAAACACCGGCACCATTATCAAAATCATAGGTATATTGTAAATGCCCGGAGAACGTTTTTTCATTGAAACTGGTAAGGGACTCGCTGGTCTTTATATTGTAATCGAATAGATTTTCTGCCAATACCCCAAAATCGAATTTACCATAGGAAAGGTTAAACCCTGGTTGAAATGTTAAAAGATTACTATCCTGAAATCCGTTCAGTAAAGGGTCGTCCTCTATGGGGTTGGCACGGTTTTCATCAAAGCCGCTGTTGTAGTAGGAAACATTGGCGCCGAAGGTAAAATTGCTCTTGTCGTTAAGCTTTACACCGTAGGCATAGTTTGCCAGTACCCCAAAGTTGGTTATAATCCCTTCTCGCTGTGTGTAAAGGCTAAGCCCTAATCCCGTCCTGTCGTTGATACGCCCACTATAACTTAAAAAGTACGTTTGATTATTATCATCAAAAGATACCGATTGGTTTCTATGAAACAAGTTAATATAAGATTTGTCTTCCCTTACCGTTGAAAAGGTGGGGTTTATAAGGAATCTGTTATACTTCAATAGATTTTGGGCTGGAACATCATAGGCTACAAAAGGGCTTTCGTCCTGTGCATTGACCGAAGTCAGCGCCATGATGAACAATAACAGGTATAGGGTATTTTTTTTAAACATCTTGGGTTAACGTATGATTGTTATAGTTCCTTGTTTTAGAACTTCTTGTGCGTTTCTTATTTTATAGAAAAAGACCATGTTTTGTGTTGGGAAACTAACTGAAGATTGCGGCCAGTTGTTCTGGTAATCAAATTCATTAAGTACTTCTTCCCCGCGATCGTTATATATTATCACATTCACTTCGGGATCATTGGAGTAAGAGTTAGGTATTATCCACTGGTCGTTTATACCATCTCCATTTACGGTTATTACGTTAGGTACTCTAAAAGTATCTAAAAACTCTACCGTCAATTGCCTAATAACCTCACAGTTATCTATTGAAGCAATCAATATAAAATCACCTTCTTCGGTAAAGGTCATAGAGTCCGTACTGCTCATTAAATTGTTATCCGCGTCAAACCATTGGTAAGCGGTCCCGCCGCTTGCGGTTACTGTTCGTGAACCTCCTTCAGGGAAGACTACATTGTTCGATGAATCCAAAGTGACAGCCGAATCGTCAAAAGGAACAATTACAATGTCGTTTGAAGGTAGTGGACAACCGTTCCTATCTAAAACCAATTGGTATGTTCCTGGCTGTGTCACTTGCAAGGTCTCCGCAAGAATGTTAAGATCAACACCATCGCGCAACCAAGTAAAGCTTTCGCCCGTTAAGTTGGTTGTTGTGCTTATAACAATATCATCTCCACCTACACAGCTAACCAAAGCCGTACTGGATAGTGTGAGGGTCTCATTTACTAGAAGTTGAACAGCTAAGGTGTTAGATGTTGAACTATAGGTGCTTAAGACACCGTCTATAGTGTAGTTCCCATTTTCCGAAGTATCGGTCAGGCTGATGTTGTTCGCCGTAGCACCGCTAATATCCGCACCATCTTTTTGCCATTGATAGGTAAAACTGTTGATAAGGTCGGTGGTGACATCGGTAGTACTTCCATCGGAAGCTATCGCGTTGATCGTGGTAACCTCCAAAACGATACTTGTATTCTGGCAAGCCGCATAGGAGGTGGCATAGTTGGTCACAAGCTCAAAAGAATCGGGTGATACCACCACTGTGGATTCCGAGTTTATGGAAGTGGAGGCACACGCACCACCGCTCAAGGTCACTTCGGCGTAATAGGTGCCGTCTTGGGTAATATTTAAGGTACTGTTGGTTGCTCCACTTACCGGATTTCCATTCCTGAACCACTGGTAAGAAGGAGATGTAGCCGTTGTGGAAACACTTAGCGTTTCGGTTTGACTTGGTAGAAGGACGATATTTGCTGGATTGTCCCTGGTTACGGTAAAATCTCCAGCATTGGTAATACCGACCGCAGCGGAAGTTTCCGTACAGATTCCATTACCTTCTATTTGAACGGTATAATTGCCGGGAAATCCAGCATTATTGGTATCAATGGCATAGGTATATGCGCCTGCAGTAGTGGCTTGTACCACCACACCATCTTTAAACCATGTATAATCCAAAGTCGAGAAGTTCATATTGGCCTCTAGTGGAGGTGCCACCTCTCCTGTACACAAGGCTGTTTGAGCGGGTGGATTAATTGCAATCCCGCTGGTAGTACCGGAGGTAACATCGATAAGGTTAGACTGGGTGTTTCCAGAACCCGAGCAGGACCCGTAATCGATACTAACGTAGTACATTCCTGCTTGGGAAACGGATAAGGTAGGCCCGTTTTCCCCGTTGATCACGGTACCCTTCTCCTCCCAAATATACCGATAGTTATTTTCATCGGGCACATTATAGACTTCTAAAGTAATGGGGTTGCCATCACATACTTCTGCCGTTCCATCTCCAAAATCGGGCTTTCCTTGCTCCCGTATGGTTATAGAGGAGTTAAATCCGATATAGTACATTGGGTATGGGTCCGAGGGGTCGCTTTCGGAAGTAGGGCTCGTGCTGCGTACCCGCATTCTGTGCCCTTCACCTTGTATGTCCGTAGGCAGTACAAAAATAAAATCAAAATCGTTTTCGCTGTTTTTATCATTGACCCTCGTCAATTCAATAGGGCTTGCAAAATTTCCATTGGCATCGGAGAGCTCCAAGATAAACTCGTTGTCCGCATTGGCTGCACCGGCCCATGTAAAGTTCACAAAGTATTCATTGAAAGTGCTAGATGCGCAGGCCTGGTTCCAAGGTGAATTCCCCAAACTAGGATTACCTGCAGGTTCGGGAGCGTTAGGAAATATCTGTGCTGAGGCGTGAAACGACCCCAACAAGAGAAATACCATAGTAAAAAACGGAATGTCGTAAAATAGTTTTAGTCTCATAAGTAGTGTAGTTTTGGGGACTACAGCAATATCAATTACGATCGATACGTGTTTATTAAAAGTTTTCTTTTTACTTACAGCATTTAAAAAAAACGCTATCGACCTTCATTGGCACTGTATTCAACAACAAATATGACATATAATTATATGCTAAGGAATTTAATGTTGTAGTAGCGATTAAATATGTTGTGAAATGCATTTATTATAGGGTGAAGGCTTTTTATATCCCTGAATCACTGCATTTTTCCTACATTTGTGCCCTAAATTCAATTGCTATGGGCGAAGTTGCCAAATCGCTAAATTTTATAGAACACATTATCGAGGAAGACCTGGAAAAGGGCTTTCCAAAGGAACAACTGCGTTTTCGTTTCCCACCGGAACCTAATGGATATTTGCATATAGGACATGCCAGTTCCATTTGCCTTAATTTTGGATTGGGATTGCGCTATGATTCACCGGTAAACCTGAGGTTTGATGATACCAATCCGGCAAAGGAGGAAAAAGAATATGTGGACGCCATAAAAAGGGACGTAGAGTGGTTGGGCTATACCTGGGATACCGAATGTTATGCTTCGGACTATTTCCAACAATTGTACGATTGGGCAATTGAACTCATTAAGCAGGGTAAGGCCTATGTAGATAGCCAATCTTCGGAAGAAATGGCGGCACAAAAAGGGACCCCCACGATACCTGGAACCCCTAGCCCATATAGGAATCGATCTATTGAGGAAAATCTTGCGCTTTTTGATGGAATGAAAAAAGGTAAATTCGATGAAGGAACTCATGTGCTCAGGGCCAAAGTAGATATGGCGTCGTCCAATATGTTGATGCGGGACCCTATTATGTACCGTGTATTGCATAAGGCACACCACAGAACAAATACCGATTGGTGTATTTATCCGATGTATGATTGGACACACGGGGAGAGCGATTATATAGAGCAAGTATCACATTCCTTATGCACCTTGGAGTTTGCCATGCACCGCGAATTGTATGACTGGTTTTTAGATCAGGTGACCGAGTCTAAAAAGGTTAGGCCAAAACAGCGAGAATTCGCAAGAAGAAACCTAAGCCATACCGTGGTTAGCAAACGAAAACTATTAAGATTGGTAGAAGAGGGCGTGGTGAACGGTTGGGATGATCCCAGAATGCCCACCATATCCGGTTTGCGCAGAAGGGGATACACACCGGAATCTATTCGAAACTTTGCCGATACCATCGGAATAGCCAAACGGGAGAACTTAATAGATGTATCCCTACTGGAATTTCATGTAAGGGAGCATTTAAATAAAATTGCCCCGCGTGTTATGGCGGTATTGAATCCATTGAAATTGGTGATTACCAATTATCCGGAAGGCGAGGAAGAATGGCTAGATGCGGAGAACAATCCCGAGGATAGTTCGGCCGGAAAAAGGAAACTACCGTTTTCCAGGGAATTGTTTATTGAGCAGGAGGATTTTCGGGAAGAAGCGAACCGAAAGTTTTTCCGTTTAAAACTGGGTGGGGAAGTAAGATTGAAGAACGGTTACATTGTGAAGGCGGAAAGCTGCACAAAAGATACCGATGGTAATATTATCGAGGTACAATGTATCTACGACCCAAAAAGTAGAAGTGGTAGCGGAACCGAGGAAAGTCTTAGAAGAGTGAAAGGAACTTTGCACTGGGTATCCATACAACATGCATTGACGGCGGAGGTGAGGCTTTACGATAGACTTTTTTTGGACGAAAGCCCGGATACACACAAAGACAAAGATTTTATGGATTTTGTAAACCCGGATTCATTGAAGTTGATTAGGGGATTTGTGGAACCTAGTGTAAAGGATGCACAAATAGAGGATCGTTTTCAATTTCAACGTTTGGGTTATTTTAATATAGACAAGGATTCCACTTCGGAAAAATTGGTTTTTAACAGAACGGTCGGTTTGCGGGATACATGGGCAAAAATTAAGGGGAAAGACTAATATAAAAATATTCTATCGAAGTTTTTATAACAATTGGTATTTTCTATTAGAGTATGATGTTTTATAGGCGTTTTCAGCGACTATTGCTCCAGGATTAAAGTATTTGTTCATACCATTGTCCAAACCTTTCTTAAAAGACTTTAAAGTGATTCTTTTAGTGAAAATGCAACCATATAGGGACCGATGAAGAAACCCACGCCATATCGGCGTGGGTTTTAGACCACATAGATTTTAAATTGCTTATTTACCCTTTCTTTTCCGTACTTTGCTTTTTCATGGATTCCCCTATCATATTACTTGCCGTAAACGAGGCAACCATATTATTTAACATGTCGCTGCCTGCCTGTGGAGAATTCGGTAGCAAAATTAAGTTGGTATTGGTCTCTTCTCCGATAGATTGCAAGGTATCATAATGTTGGGTTACGACAATCAATGCCGAGGCCTCTTGTGAATTTATACCTACTTTGTTAAGAACCTCTACCGATTCTTCAAGCCCGCGTGCTATTTCCCTACGTTGATCGGCGATACCTTGTCCTTGAAGGCGTTTACTTTCTGCTTCCGCCTTTGCTTTTTCCACAATAAGAATACGTGCTGCATCCCCTTCAAACTGCGCAGCTATCTTTTCTCGCTCTGAAGCATTGATTCTGTTCATGGCCTCTTTTACCTGAGCATCCGGATCAATATCCGTAACCAAGGTCTTTATAATATCATAACCATAATCGGACATATATTCTTGTAGTTCTCGTTTCACGGCGATAGCGATATCATCTTTTTTTACAAAAACATCATCCAGTTTCATTTTAGGAACTTCGGCACGGACCACATCGAATACAAAGGACGTAATTTGGTCATGGGGATATTCTAACTTATAGAAGGCATCATATACTTTTTGTTTGATGACTACATACTGTACCGAAACCTTGAGTTTTACGAAAACATCATCCAAAGTTTTGGTTTCTACAACAACATCCAATTGTTGTATTTTAAGCCCCACTCGGGCAGCGATGCGATCTACCAATGGGATTTTCATGTGCAGACCGGAATGACGGATGCTTTGAAATTTCCCGAATCGCTCAATAATTACGGCGGTTTGTTGTTTCACAATAAAAAAAGAAGAAATCAAAATAACAAACCCGAAAAGAAAAATCGGTATTAAGAGAAAATTGCCCATAGTACTACATTTTTAAGTTGATAATCGTTAGAGACGCATAAAGAAAGTAAAGTACCCCTGAACAACGCTCCATGTAATTTACAAAACTGTGCCCTATATTGGTAGTTTTTTTATAGGATTTGTTACAAAACGGCGATAGCTCTTTTTATTCGGGCAATACTTTCTTCCTTTCCGATAAGGTAAAGAATATCGAATACATGGGGTCCTTTTAAATCGCCCACAAGGGATAACCTTAGTGGTGGCATAACCTTACCAAAGGATAATTCCTTTTCTTGCATCCATTGTTTGACCGCTGTCTCTATGTTTTCGGATGTGAAATCCTGAATGCTCTCCAGAAGCGAAATCAATTCGGCCATTATCTTGGGAGTACCTTCTTTCCATTGTTTCTGCACGGGCTTCTCCGCAAAAGCGTTGGGAGGCTTAAAAAAATAATCCCCTAACTCCCACAGGTCGGACACAAATGTTGCCCGTTCTTTTAGCAGGGATATTACTTCTTCTATGTAGGCCAAATTATGCGAAGTTGATGAGCCGGACAACTTCTTTTGTAGCACGGGTAAAAAAAGCTCAGCTAGTTCGGCATTGCTTTTTTGCTGTAAATACTTATGATTGTACCATTTGGTTTTTTCAGGGTCAAAGCGTGCGCCGGATTTGTTTACCCGGTCTAAACTATACGTATTCACCAATTCTGCTAAACTAAATAGTTCTTTTTCTGTACCGGGGTTCCATCCCAAAAGGGCTAAAAAATTGATTACGGCTTCGGGAAAATAACCGGTCTCACGGTACCCCAAGGAATCGTTCCAGGTTAAGGGGAAAATGGGGAAGCCACCTTTATCACTATCGCGCTTACTTAATTTTCCTTTCCCCGTGGGTTTCATAATTAAAGGTAGATGCGCGAATACGGGTGCTTCCCATCCAAAGGCATCATATAATTGCTGATGTAACGCCAAGGATGGAAGCCACTCCTCCCCTCGAATGACATGGCTTATTTCCATAAGATGATCATCGACGATATTGGCCAAATGGTAAGTTGGCATACCATCACTTTTAAATAATACCTTGTCATCCAATATGTTGGTATCGATCTGTATTTCTCCCCGTATTTCATCCTGTAATTTCAACTGCTTATCTTGAGGTGTTTTAAATCGAATAACATAATCCTCGCCCGCATTCAGTTTTGCACTGATGGTATCCTTGTCCAAGGAAAGGGAATTGACCAACTTTAAGCGGTTGTGCCAACTATAGATAAAGGTTTTCCCTTTAGCTTCATGGTCTTTTCTATGGAAATCCAATTTTTCGGGAGTATCAAAGGCATAATAGGCCATACCATTGGATACAAGTTCCTCGGCATATTTTTTATAAAGTTTTTTTCGTTGACTTTGACGATAAGGGCCATAACCACGCTCTTTTCCCGGTCCTTCATCAAATGGAATCTTACACCAGTTCAGTGCTGCTATGATATACTCTTCCGCACCCTCTACATAACGGTTTTGATCAGTATCTTCTATTCGTAGAATGAAGTCGCCTCCATGTTTTTTCGCAAAGAGATAATTAAAGAGGGCGGTGCGCAAACCGCCGATATGTAAGGGGCCTGTGGGACTAGGAGCAAAACGAACACGGACTTTTTGTCTCATCAATTATAATTTGATGTACAAAGATAAGGCTTGGATGGGCAAGAAAAAATTAAACCTATTGCAGTTTAAAAAGAAA
>JBCBZE010000245.1:0-5449 GCA_039815505.1 Bacteroidota bacterium
ATCAAGGACATAGAATTATATTCGCTTTGTGAACATCATATGTTACCGTTTTTTGGGAAGGCGCATATTGCCTATATCCCTAATGGCCATATTGTGGGCCTAAGTAAGATACCCAGAGTGGTAGACGTCTTTGCGAGAAGACTCCAGGTTCAGGAAAGGTTAACACATGATATTTTGGAATGTATCAATGATACTTTAAAACCAAAAGGAGTGGCCGTTGTTATAGAGGCCTCCCATATGTGCATGATGATGCGAGGGGTTCAAAAACAGAATTCGGTGACCACCACCTCAGGATTTAGGGGGCAGTTTGAAAAAATTGAGACGAGAAATGAATTCTTAAAATTGATAAGTTCCGATCTTTCGTAATTTTTTTTAACAGAACTGTAACATTTTATGGTTTTGATAGTCTTTATAGTATATCAATCAAAAAGACATCAATCATGAAAAAGGCCATATTTCTCTTTTTTCTTCTTATTTCATCGTTTTCTTTTGGCCAGTTAGAGGGAAAATTAAGTGCTTTTGACGCATTCGATAGTAATATTGGTGCTACGATTAAAATCGTGAAATCAACGGATTATACTATAAAGCTTTCCGGTGATTCTGGCAAACTGGAACAAATTATTTGGAATGTTTCCGATGAAACCCTTAAAATTAGATCTGGCATGGCAGATATAGATTATGGGCAGGTCCATGTAATAATCCATACACCAAACATAGATAGCGTAAAATTAACCAACGGTGGATCCCTTCATATGGATGATGCATTCTCCAAAATGGAACACTTTCAGGTGTCCGCGGTCGATAATGCCCTGGTGGATTTATCCAACATTGATTTTAGAAATCTAACCGCTACCGCCACGGATGGCGGGCATATTCTCTATGGATCCACAAGGAATTTAGTAAGTACCACTACGGATGCGGGAGAGGTAAGACGTGCCGAGGGCATTAATTAACGGCTATACCAATTATTTTTCTTTATGGATTGATTGCTTGGATAGGAATACTTATTTTTAGGTATGGCAAAACCAGAAAATAAAATCCGAAACCTTTTTTTAGGACTCTTATTCGATGCCTTGGGGATGGTTTCCTTTGTAATACCTGGCATAGGGGAATTCTCCGATATTATTTGGGCACCTTTGGCCGGATGGCTGATGACGCGTATGTATAAGGGGAAAATAGGTCAGGCTGCCGGTGTAATCACCTTTATAGAAGAAATGGTACCGGGCTTGGATGTGATACCCACCTTTACCATTATGTGGTTGTACACCTATGTTTTTAAAAGCAGTAAAAAAGGTAAGGTCATCGAAGTTTGACCCTACCGTCCTTATGGGTTCCCCACGGCAATATTGGATAGCTTGTCCAAAGCCTTGGTTATGATACCCAATACCTTGTTTTGTTCCGTTATTCCGTGTCTTGACACCAAATAATGGGGATCGTTATAGGATACGTGCACTACTCCCTCCTTATTTTTCCAGACCAATATTTTTTGGGGCAAATCCAAGGCCGTGGTCCGCACATTTTGCATTAAGGGCGTACCAAGTTTTGGGTTTCCAAAAATAATAATACGTGTGGGATCTAGGTCTAAACCAACCTTGGCCGCATTTTTTTGGTGGTCAAGCTCTGCGATGATCCGTAGATTGGGATTATTTGCTATAGCATCCCTAAGACTGGCATAAGCTTCTTCAAAAGACCGCTTACCGGTCTTGGTAATGATTCCTTGGCCTAAATGTGGTTGCTCGTTTCCCGTCACCAATGTTCCCTTGCTGGCATGGGTGGTAAGTTGGGTCAACGCCCCTGCTATTTTAGGTAAGGTAGGAACACCTTCCAAACCATGCCTGGCAGATAGATAGGGTATATTGTTAAACCCTATGAACACCTCTTGGGCACCGTTTTCATAAACCACTATTTTTTGGGGAAGGTCCAAGCCCGCTAGTTGATTTTGTTGCATTAAGGGCGTTCCCAAATTGGGATTGCCAAAAAAGATGGTTTTTGTGGGAGGCAAGGCCAAATCTGCAGATGCCGCATTGGCGCTATGATCTACCTCCGCAATGATTTTAATATGCTCGTTGGCCACCAAATTGGCCCTTAAGCTTGCATAGGTATCCGAGAAGGATTGTGTACTTTGGGCATAGGTCATCCCGAAACTATTTTTAACATTCGGGTTTTCTGTCGCTAGGTTTGCATACTCCTTACGGGAGAATCCCCCAAATAAAATAAGTAGAATGGCAATGTTAATTTTCATGATATATAGGTTTTTTTATATGATGAACCTAAAAGACAGAAATCGGGCAAATGGCAGTTCCCTAACAAAAACCCACTTTGATATCTGCTTGCCCCTATTTGGTAGTAAGGCGGCATACTTCCTTACGGCACCAAGGAATTTAAATATACCATATGATACCTGATCGGGTTTGGATGTTTCCCTGTGGATACCAAAGTGGTTTATTTTTAGTAGTTGTGGATTGTTTATATTAGAGGTATAATGGGTATATGATCAATGATCATATACGATTGTTGGCAGCAATTAATTATTCTCGCTCACATCACCCAATTCCTCAATATTTGAATTTCGAAATTTGGCAAACTTAAAAAGTTTGATCAAAGGAGCCGTTGAATTGAATAAAAATATAAAGGTAAACAAGGAAGGAATCCAATAAAGTAACCTACAGTCAAAAAATGTGATACTATAATTGCTAACAGTATAATAAATAACAAAAACATAAATCAAAGGAATAACTAATAAAGCAGCAATCACTATTACTAAAGTTGGAAGCATAGTAAAACAACCTGCACAACCAGAAGAACAACCTTTCTTTTTTTGATTCTCAGGTTTCTTTATAGAACCGAAGGATTCCTCAGTTGGTAAGGATAATGCTATTAGTTTGTTTCTTTTACTAAACCCAAATTGTCTTAATTCAATTCTATAAATCATATAATTTAGTTTGGATGATTTATAGAGATTTGACAAAGTGCTTTCAAGAAAAAATGATACAACAACAGGCATAAAGTACAGGATGAAATTTATGTTTTCTATCCTAAATGGTCCTAGACCTACTTTATCAATTATGGCGTTACTAAATAAATAATAACCAATAATTATTGTAAATATTGATATGAAATTCTTGCGACTTTTACTTAGTGATTTTTCGCATTTGTTTCGGAGTTTGCCAGATAAATTCCCTAAGCCTTCAAAAGGAAAATCACTGATTGTAATAAAAAGTTCATCGAAATTTTCTTTAAACATTTAATAAAGATATTAAAATTAAAAGCAGCCAACAACGTGTATAACCCATTGCTCCTTTAGTCATTTAAGTGAAACTTTGTAAATTAGGAGTGTATCGATTCCTACTCTGAAAATTCTGTGGAATTTTCGCCGCAACGGAATCATACACAAAACCGTTGGCATTAATTTGAATCGAATGAAATTCAAGCTTACTTACATTTTGATTTTTGCATTAATAGTTTCTTGTAAGCAAAACAATTTGGATGTTGCTACAGATATTAAGAGCAAAAGTATATCTGAATATTATCAATATGAATATCTTGAACCTTCAGAGAAAAACTCAATTAATGAAAATTGGGTCAAAGAAGATTCTCTTTTCTTATCAGAATTAAAAGACATTTTAAAAAAAGATGAAAAGGATATTTTTAAAATTTTTAAAATAAACGAAAAAGATAGGAGAACTAAATTAGGATTTGGGTACGAGCAAATCGAAAGTAGTATGGGAAAAGGATATGTTAGTATTTTTTACAATTTAATTTTAAAAGATGGACAAGTAGCATCTTATGAATTTACTCCTCAATTACCAAAAAACAAGTATTTAACAGAAAGATATATAGAGTTTTATTCCGGAATTTTTAAAATAGAGGATAATACAATTCACAATAGATATTTTAATATTGAGAAAATGGAAAAACCATTGAAAAATATAAATTCAGATATTTTATTGAACGAAAATTTAAGATTCTTAATGACCCCTTTTTCAGGAACAAGATATGGTTTTAGTGGTGGATATTCAGGAAGTACTTTTACAAATAGAGCAATATTCATAGAAGAATCGAAAAACATAAGACCTGAAGTTTGTAGAATTCTTATGAATAGTATAAATCCTGGAACAAGACTAATGGCAATTGAATTTTATTTGAAAAATAAATCGGACTTTAAAAATCAGGATTTAATCAATAATTGGATTAATAAAGTTTACTCTGAATTACCAACAATTGAAACTTTAGAAGGCTGTTTTGTAATGCAGAAAAATAGTAAGGAGTTAGTTTCAGAATATGTGAATAGAAAAAACTAATGCCAACAATGGATATAGCCCATGACTATCGCTTGGCCATTTTTTCTTAACTTCAATTAACCAAAAAACGTCTGGAGCTGGCCACGGGGCCATAGCCGAGACCGTTGCAAGTAATAGCGCGAACGACACTTTTAAGATAATTTACATACAGCAAAAGAATTGACTATGTTATGCTTATTGAACTTAATAGAATTAAAATATGCTAGAATGGTTTAAAACACCTTCGGGTTCCTATAATTTGACCTTAATACTATCGATTATTGCATGGTTTTTGGCCGGAGTTGGAATAATTGCGGGCTTTAATCATTATAAAGTCAAAACTCAAGATGCAACAGAGAAAGCAAAAAAAGCAGATAGCCTGAGAATAGAAATGGAAGAACAGCTAAATGAAGCAAAATCTGAATTGAATGCAATTAAAACACCTCGGACTTTGACTCAGACTCAAAGAGATAAGCTTTTGGAGTTGTTAAAAAAATCGAATAAAGGAAAAGTTGTTATAACCTATTTAAGTGTTGAACGAGACGCTGAGAGTTATGCAAAGGAGTTGTTGGCGGTCTTAACTGAAAGCGGATATTTAGCAACACTTTCAAAACATTTATGGTTACAATTGGCTTATGACGGAATTTACATATGCGCTTGGGAACCAGATACAGTGCCTTATTTTGCTACTGATTTACAAAATGCTATGAAAGAAGTAGGTATAAAAGTAACGGGAAGTTATCAACCGGACTTTTTAGAAACCCTCAAAGTTCCGAGGGATGCTGTAGCTTTAGTTATTAGCAATAAAAAATATGATTAGTCTTAATTAAAATTGACTAAGTAGTTGAAAAGCAAAAATATTGAACTAAAAAATAAAGAAACTACTACTTGCAACAATGTATAACCGCAATTACGGCGGATTCGACTACCCTTCGACTGCGCTCAGGGCTGGCTGAATCCACTCGAAATTGCTAACACCTGTGCTAAACCGAAAATTAACGCATATAAACCCGTAACTGACGGTTATATTAGACCGTTAGCAAACATTTTGGCAGTAATGAATAAATTTTTATCTATTTTCTTAATCAGTGTGACATTTTTTAGTTGTAAAAACAACACTATTTCATATTTCGACCAAGAACCTCCTTCTACAATTCCTAAATTATTTG
>JBCBZE010000158.1:0-7813 GCA_039815505.1 Bacteroidota bacterium
AGTAGTATTGGATAAATGCCTCTTAAAAAATTGTGCTAATGGGGTAATTTCATGTATGGTTGGTAGGAAAATATGTAAAACGGACCATTTTTATACGTGCTTTACATTAATGTAGCCTTTGTTTTACAAAAAAATAACTTCTAAAAAATGTCGTAACTTGTTGAAAGTCAAATATGTAATTTATATTTGATATACCTCATTTTTTTTCTTGCCATCTACACAAGATTTGTTACCATTCATACATCTAATGAAGATATGTGCTATGGGTAACTCTACTTTAGCTTATATAAGTATGATATAGATCATTTTTTAATTTAGTTGAGGTATTTAGTTTTAATCATTCGATACTTCAATATAATAATTGGAAGAACACTAAAACCAAACTCATGAAAAAGTGTATAGTTCTGTTTACTATTTTGATAGTCGTACTGATAATAGCCGTTCTAACCGATAAAACGAATCATACGATTTTAAAGGTAGGTAATCAAATGACATTAGATAGTGATCAAGGGTCCGATTTTTTGGCGAACGAAACGGTTTTTGAAACGATTTATAGCGAATAAAGCATAGTAAAGCAAGCAAAACCAACCATGATATCACATCTTTTTACCCGGGTCATAAAAACAGTTTTTTTAAGTCTTGTTCTTATGGTATTTACGTCCTATACCCCGTTGGATAGCGCATTAAAACATGTTTTATTGGAGGGAACCTACAGTTTTAGGACCACCGGGGATTTACAACAAGGACTCCAAGGGAGGATAGATTTTGAAAAGGGTATTGAAGTTTCCGATGACGGAGTCCCTTTTGCGACCTTGAAGTTAAATCTCCAAAACAACGAAACAAGTTCACATCATACCATGGGCTTTTTGATTTCGAAAGAAAACAGATTTAAAGATATATCCGAGGGTACTTATAACGTGAAGAACAGTATAGATGGGTTTATACCTAATTTTGACGGGGTTTTTGGGTTTGCAAACGTAAAGAGGCTTGGGGAACTTCCCTTCTTTGCCTATAAGGGAAGTATAACAATTGATGATATAAAGGAGGACACGCTAAATGGTAGTCTTAGAATTAATATGAGAAATTTAAATGGGCGTACCATTTTTATTAACGGGGATTTTATGGCGAAAATAAGAATAGAATAGGGTTTTGAATAAAAATAAAATCAAGCTTATGTAGTTTTGTTGAAACTTTTACACATATTTTCTTTTTTTTGTTTAAAGTTTTTATTTGGATAATAAATGTTTATTTTTAACATTACACCCAGTTAATCAAATAATTATAAATATAAATTTGAACTATTTTTTATAACTATTTTTTATAAATTGTTAAACAGAATTAATTAATGGTTAATGAATATAAAATTGTCTAACGAAAAGTACGGCCCAGAGAGCGGCATGTTATTAAGAAGAACATACCATAGCTATTTGGCTACTCTTACCGATGGTTGCAAAAAATTGAACAACCTTACCAACTTGTTTGATAGGGAAATTTGCTCGATTATTAGGTTTCGGGGGAACTACCTAAATCAGCAAGTTCAATTTTAGTGATTATAAATTTTGATTCATTGGGCGGGCCGTACGGTTAGATAGTGTTGGCGAAAACCGACGTAACTTTTTTAAAACCAAAAAGTATGCTTTTTTATACTTTTTGGTTTATTTTTTTCCGTTTAACTTCTATGTAAAATTAATGTAAAATACAATCCTTTGATAAGGGCAATAAACATCACTTGCGAGCCTAGATTTCAACATCTTGTGTTAAAAACTTTGTAATTTAAAACATAAAACAAGCTTTATAAATTGACCGCATTTTTCAATCTTTGTTGGTCCCGACCAGAAGGTAATTTTCACCCTAACACAACAACGTTAAAATCAGTAAATCATGTCAGCAGCGGTAGAGCCCATTTTAGAAGAAAATGAAGATAGATTTGTAATATTCCCCATAAAACACCACGACTTATGGGAATGGTATAAAAAATGTGAGGCTTGTTTTTGGACCGCAGAAGAAATTGATTTACATCAAGATTTAACGGATTGGAATAACAAACTTAATGACGATGAGCGTTATTTTGTAAAACATATACTTGCTTTTTTTGCAGCTTCCGATGGTATAGTAAATGAAAATCTGGCGGAGAATTTTGTAAACGAAGTACAATACTCCGAGGCTAAATTTTTCTACGGTTTTCAGATTATGATGGAAAATATCCATTCTGAAACCTATTCCTTATTAATAGATACCTATGTAAAGGATGAGAAAGAAAAAAATGTGCTGTTCAAGGCTATTGAAAACTTTCCGGCCATTAAGAAAAAAGCGGATTGGGCCTTAAAATGGATAGACTCTCCCAGCTTTGCGGAACGTTTAATTGCATTTGCGGCCGTAGAAGGCATCTTTTTTTCCGGAGCTTTCTGTTCTATCTTTTGGCTAAAGAAAAGAGGTCTAATGCCAGGTCTTACTTTCTCGAACGAATTAATTTCAAGAGATGAGGGTATGCACTGCGACTATGCGGTGCACCTGCATAATAAACACCTGATAAATAAGGTTCCAAAAGCAAGAATCACGGATATTATCGTAGATGCCTTAAACATAGAGCGTGAGTTTATTACAGAATCGTTACCGGTGAGCCTAATAGGGATGAATGCTAAATTAATGACCCAATATCTGGAATTTGTTACCGATAGACTTTTGGTGGAATTGGAATGTGAAAAAGTATACAATTCCACGAACCCATTTGACTTTATGGATATGATTTCCCTACAAGGCAAAACCAATTTCTTTGAAAAAAGAGTTTCCGAATACCAGAAGGCGGGGGTTTTGAACAAGGAAAAAGATACGGATGCACAGAAAATAAGTTTCGACGCTGACTTCTAAGTGCAAAGATTGGAATACCTAACCTCTTCCTCAGTCTTGCAAGAGGTTTTTTAAGCATTAAAACAAAACTGTTAATATTTTAACAGTATAACTGGATCAAACCATAGAATCACTAAAATAATTGTAGCCACATGTATGTAGTAAAAAGAGATGGAAGAAAGGAGCTTATCATGTTCGATAAGATTACCGCTAGAGTACGAAAATTATGTTACGGCCTTAACGGCTTGGTAGACCCTTTAAAAGTAACAATGCGGGTCATAGAAGGGCTTTATGATGGGGTTACTACTTCCGAACTTGATAATTTGGCGGCGGAAATAGCCGCTACTATGACAACCAGTCACCCTGATTATGCAAAGTTAGCTGCCCGTATTTCCGTATCCAACCTACATAAGAACACAAAAAAATCCTTCTCTGAAACCATGAAGGACTTGTATGAGTATGTAAACCCGAGAACAGGGAAAAAGGCTCCTCTATTATCCGATGAGGTGTACAAAGTGATTTCGGAAAATGCGGAAAAACTGGATTCTACGATTATATATAACCGCGACTTTGGCTATGATTATTTTGGTTTTAAAACATTGGAGCGCTCCTATCTTTTAAAATTAAACGGCAAAATAGTAGAACGCCCACAGCATATGTTAATGCGGGTCTCCGTAGGGATTCATCTGGAAGATTTGGATTCCATTATAGAGACCTACGAACTTATGTCCAAAAAGTACTTCACCCATGCTACCCCTACATTATTCAATTCCGGTACACCAAAACCGCAAATGTCCTCTTGTTTTTTATTGGCGATGAAAGACGATAGCATCGATGGTATTTACGACACCTTAAAACAAACCGCTAAAATTTCCCAATCCGCTGGAGGTATTGGGTTATCTATTCACAATATTAGGGCCACGGGTTCTTACATTGCGGGTACTAATGGAACCTCCAATGGAATAGTTCCCATGTTGCGGGTATTCAATGATACCGCCCGTTATGTAGATCAAGGTGGAGGAAAGCGCAAAGGGAGTTTTGCTATTTATGTAGAGCCATGGCATGCGGACATATATGATTTTCTTGATTTAAAGAAGAACCATGGAAAGGAGGAAATGCGCGCTCGTGATCTTTTTTATGCCATGTGGATTCCCGATTTGTTCATGAAAAGGGTGGAGGCCAATGAAGATTGGACGTTGATGTGTCCTAACGAATGTCCCGGACTGTTCTCTAATCATAGCGAAGAATTTGAAAAACTGTACCTGAAGTATGAAAGGGAGGGGAAAGGTCGCAAAACTGTTAAGGCCAGGGAGCTTTGGGAAAAAATATTAGAATCCCAAATAGAAACTGGGACCCCATATATGCTTTATAAGGATGCAGCTAACCGTAAAAGCAATCAAAAGAATTTAGGAACTATACGTTCGTCTAATTTATGCACCGAGATATTGGAATATACCTCCCCCGATGAGGTGGCGGTTTGCAATCTGGCCTCTATTGCATTACCCATGTTTATAAAAAATGGCGAGTTTGATCACAAGGAGCTGTTTAAGGTAACAAAGCGGGTAACTAAAAATTTAAATAAGGTTATAGACCGAAATTATTATCCTGTAAAAGAGGCTGAAAATTCCAATATGCGCCATAGGCCCATTGGTCTGGGTGTTCAAGGACTGGCAGATGCCTTTATCATGTTGCGTATGCCTTTTACAAGTGATGAAGCAAAAAAATTGAACCAAGAAATTTTTGAGACGCTTTATTTTGCCGCGGTTACGGCCTCGATGGAAGCAGCTAAGGAAGAAGGACCATATTCTTCGTATGAAGGATCCCCTATTTCCCAAGGAGAGTTTCAACACAACCTTTGGGGTATTAAAGATGAAGAACTTTCAGGACGCTGGGACTGGGGCAAATTACGTAAAAACGTTAAAAAGAACGGTGTACGTAATTCCTTGTTGGTAGCCCCCATGCCAACGGCATCCACCTCTCAGATATTGGGAAATAACGAGTGTTTTGAACCCTATACATCCAATATCTATACGCGAAGGGTATTGTCTGGAGAATTTATTGTGGTGAACAAACACTTGTTAGAGGATTTGGTAAAATTGGGGCTATGGAACGAGAACTTAAAGCAAGAGTTAATGCGTGCCAATGGTTCTATACAACATATTGATGGCATTCCACAGGATATTAAGGAATTGTATAAGACGGTTTGGGAATTAAGCATGAAAGACATTATAGACATGAGTCGACAGCGAGGGTATTTCATAGATCAAAGTCAATCCCTTAACCTATTTATGGAGAATGCCAATTATGGAAAATTAACTTCCATGCATTTTTACGCTTGGAAAAGCGGTTTAAAGACAGGGATGTACTATTTACGTACCAAGGCAGCTGTTGACGCCATTAAATTTACCTTGGACAACACCAAGAAAAAGGAGGTTCCTATAAGTGTTGCCGCGGAAGCGGAGGTCAGTGCTGCGAAACCAAGTGTTGAAACGGCAACCACCATACAAGTGGAGACTACTCCAATAGGAGAGCAACAAGATATGGATGTACAGCCCATGACACCACAGGAGATGAAGGAAATGATAGCTCGGGCCAAAGAAGGTCAGGCGGACGATGATTGTTTAATGTGCGGATCATAACCTAATAAAAACATAATTTTAATTTATTAGTTAGGGCCCTGGTGATAACCGGGGCTTTTTCAGGTTTCCCCCGGACATTGATTTATAATGGTATGAACAATGCGCCACGAGTTAGTTTTCCCACATAAAGGCCATGGCCCATAACTTGGGGGAATTTAAGAATTCAAGGACTTATTTCTTAAAATACGGTTTTATGAAGTTATATGAAATCAACAATAAGGTAATGTAGAACAACAACGAAACAATATAATTATCCATTTGAACGCCTTTGCTAAAATGCTTTTATTATATACGTGGAAAACTGCTTTGTAGATTATGTAAATGTTAAGAAAAAGAAACAAATTCGTTAGGTAATTACATTTTTACCATTGATGCCAGACCTTCACTTTTTAAAATGGTGATATGCTACCTTTCCAAGGTAGAAAAGCAAACCATATAAGCCTAATATGTAGATATGGTAATCCATATGATTAAATTAGACGAGAAACTTAAACGAACCTCTCTTGAGGAAGCGTTAAACTTTGTTAAACATTAAATAACGAAATCTAGAAAATTAAAAACCTCCTTAACTCCCCGTTGTCCGCTGTAAAGTCATAATAGTGTATCTATTTTTTTCTTTTGCCGCAAATAGCGATGGTAAGCAATCCTGGAGAAAATCAATAGAAAAAAATATATGATAAGTAGGTATATATGTGAAATCATACCTACTACAACGCAAAAGTAGTCAAAATCTTACAAAAAACATAAATTTTAGGGATGTATTGATTTAAGCCCCCCCCCAAGTAGTTAAAGAAAACTATCCACTTTCTTATAGGCATCTATTACGGCTCTTTCGCCACTTTTGCCTTCTTTTGAATTTCCATGTTCCATTCCCAATATGCCTTTAAACCCTTTCCTATGGATAAATTTAAAAACGTTGAGATAGTTTATTTCTCCTGTAGTAGGCTCTTTACGTCCAGGATTATCACCTATTTGTATATAAGCTATTTCTTCCCAACATGTGTCCATATTGGATAGCAGGTTTCCTTCTTGAATTTGTTGATGGTAAATATCAAATAGAATTTTACAGGATGGGGAGTCCACAGCTTTACATATTTCATAGGCTTGGGGAGACTTTGTTAAAAATAGACCGGGATGATCTTTAAAATTCAAAGGTTCCAATACCATGGTCAAACCGTGGGGTTCCAAAATACCGGATGCTTGCTTTAATGACTCTACCACATGGGAAGTTTGGTAGCCCATAGATTGCCTTAAATCCATATGCCCGGGTACTACGGTCATCCATTTGGCATTAACACGCTTGGCTATGACTATTGCATTTCTTATATATTCTAGAAACTCCTCTCTTTTTTCTAAATTTCCAGAGGCTAGATTAGGTTCATTCCAATAAATTTTATGAGCAACGAACACACCCATTGCCATGCCACGGGCCATCATCGTTTTCGCCATTAATTTCTGTTGGGAAATGTCGCGATGACGCATTTCATTATCTTCAAAGGCCGTAAAGCCTTGGTCGGCCATAAAATTAAGTTGTGTTATAGGATTATCACCTACATGATGTTTAAACATCCCTATATGGGGTGCATATTTTAAATTGAATTGATGCACGGGTACGGTATCGACTTTTTCAAAAGCAAAAGCCCCTCCCAGTGAAATAACTCCACCGGCAAGGGCCGTTTTTTGTATAAAATCTCTTCTTTTCAGGGTTCAATAATCATAAAGACCATGCTTTTCCACCGGTAAGCGTTTCTACATCACCACACCCTATATACTCACCAGGAACCGGCAGGTAGGCTAATATCTCTTCCCCAACATACTCAGAAGTTTTATACCCCCAAATGGTTATACCTCTAATATTATTTGCAAAGGCATATCGGGCAATTTCATCGTTTAAGTGAACATCTTCATTACCTTCCTTCATGGATGCCATAAATTCCTCAATGGCCTCATTATTACTTTTTTCCTTTGCTTTATCTATTTTTAGTGCACTTGCCAAAACGGGTTCTAAATCTTTGGGGAGTAGATCTCCTGGATTTTTTTTACCGGCATCTTTTAGGGCCTTGTCCATAAATTTACCCATGGTCATTTTTATAAAGTCCTGTTGTTCTTTTTCCATGACCTGATCGGCAAATCTATCAATGAATAGATTAACCTGTACCTCGGTTGCCGAGGGTGTATCTGTCTTGGGAAGTATAATATCTACCAGGTGGGTCAACACAATTCCCTCATCTTTTGCAAAGAAATCAGGTGTCCAATCTAGAACAACCTCATTTTTACAGCTTTGCATTATGCTAACCAATGTTGGGGTAGCAACGGCATACCCTAAG